>NZ_JBHXAS010000009.1:0-74688 GCF_042727425.1 Peribacillus sp. NPDC060253 | reverse complement strand
GCTTATAGGATTTGTGATAATCTACATACAGAAAAAGCGTTATAACAGCGATTTCAACCTGTTTTTAAATTTCTGGATGTATTATTTGGAAATTTATCCGGCTTAGTAATTTCCGATTTTTAAGGAATGAAAATTTTAAGACCGAAACCAATATCAAATCACTATTATAGTGTTGTAATAATGATTTTTTATAAAGAATCCTTTTGGGAGGAGGTGAATGGCATGAACAAAACAGAATTGATTAATGAAGTTGTTACAGCAACTGAAATTTCTAAGAAAGACGCTACAAAAGCTGTTGATGCTGTTTTTGATACAATTTTAGAAGCTCTAAAAAACGGTGATAAAGTCCAATTGATTGGTTTTGGTAACTTTGAAGTTCGTGAACGTGCGGCTCGTAAAGGTCGTAACCCACAAACTGGTGACGAAATCGAAATTGCAGCTAGCAAAGTGCCAGCTTTCAAACCTGGTAAAGCACTGAAAGATGCAGTGAAGTAATTCTACCATTACATACGGGTGCTTAACCGAAAAGGGCCGCGTGCAAACGCGGCCCTTTTTTTGCTTCTTAATTTCTATCTGTGATAATATAAAAGACAGTGAATATTTTAGTGAAGGTGTAAATGGTAATTGCACCATAAGGAATTAACCATTACGAAAAAAGCGATTCCGATGAAGCTGCGTTTCTAGGGCACGTATTGCGGTGGTAATGGGTTGCTTTAACAATAGGAAATATGGATATCGGGGTGTAATGCCTTGAGTTTTTTTCTAAATACATATTATGTTTGAAATTTTAGGAGGTACGTATAAATGGCTAATGTAGATCATGCCAAATTAGAGGAAGCGGTTAAAATGCTTCTTGAGGCTGTAGGAGAAGATCCAACGAGGGAAGGACTGCTTGATACTCCTGCCCGTGTAGCTAGAATGTATGAAGAAATTTTTTCTGGACTGAACCAGGATCCAAAGGAATATTTCGATACTGTATTTGGAGAAGACCATGAAGAACTCGTACTAGTAAAAGATATCCCGTTTTACTCAGTCTGTGAACATCATTTAGTCCCTTTTTACGGAAAAGCGCATGTAGCATATATTCCGAAAAACGGAAAAGTAACGGGCCTAAGCAAGTTGGCACGTGCGGTTGAGGCCGTATCAAAACGTCCGCAGCTTCAAGAACGTATCACTTCTACGGTGGCTGACTCCATTATGGAAAAGCTTGAACCTCATGGTGTAATGGTGGTAGTGGAGGCTGAACATATGTGCATGACGATGCGAGGTGTCAAAAAACCGGGATCTAAAACAGTTACCTCAGCTGTAAGGGGAACGTTCGCAAAAGATCATCGTACAAGAGCTGAAGTGCTGGCTTTCATTAAAGACTAAGGGTATGGGGGCAGGAAAAAAATGAATGAAAAAAAGATTCTGAATGATTTTGTCGTAATCAAAGCCATTGAGGATAGTGTGAATGTCATTGGATTAACAAGAGGAACGGATACAAAGTTTCACCACTCCGAAAAACTTGACTCAGGAGAAGTGATGATCGCACAATTCACAGAGCATACATCGGCGATTAAAATCAGGGGACAGGCAAAAATTTACACGCCTTTCGGTGAGATAGAAAGCGATTCGAAAAGGAATCCCTCCGACAAATAGTGGCTTTTTCAATAATTTAAGTTTTAAATCAATCATCTGATATCGCGTTTAACAAGCTGTCCATTTCCCGCATCCATTTTTTTGAAGAAACAAAAGACGATGGTTTCCATATTTTTGGGAGTTTCATTTTATAAACGTTGTCCATTTCATCTGATTGTTTTTATGGTATAATAATGTGTATTTTACACAGACAGAAACCAATATGTATGAAAAAAATTATCTTTCGGGGATGCAAGGGTGATCTCAATTGTTAAACATAACGGACGACATAAGGCAATTAAAACGATTAATCGAAACGAAAGCTCAACATCCATATTTACTGAAGTTTATACAAAAACCAAGCTTAGACGAAGATAAACTGATATTGCTTTGGGGATTGTTTAACGATTTGGACGTTTTAAGCGAAAAACGGAATCAATACATCATTTCAACCATGTTAGTGCAAATAGCTCTGGATACCCATGAAACCGTATCGAATTCTGGTGAAGGTATCGAGTTACCAGAGGTATTGAAAAATCGCCAATTACAAGTGCTTGCTGGTGATTACTATAGCGGCTTATACTATCAAGGGCTTGCCAGTGTGGGCAACGTTGAGATGATCCGTGTACTCTCAAGCGCCATAAAACAAATAAATGATAATAAAATCATTCTATATCAGCAAGGGTCCATAAAGGATGTACCAACGCTTTTAATGACGATAAAAGCGATTGAGGCCTCGCTGATTCTTAAACTGGCGGATTACTATGATCAGCCCGCCTGGAGAGACATCTCGGAAGATTTGCTGCTTTTAAACCGGTTACATGCAGAGAAGAGGAGTTATCTGAGGTCGGGCCAATCGATATTTTTTGATGTCCTAAGGGAAATGCCTTTTAATGCTTCGAATGGTGAGGGAGTTCTCACCTCGGAAAAAGAAGATCGGGTACGGGCCCAATTCGATAAGTGTCTGATGGATGCCAGGCAATCCGTACAGAACTCCATGCGAAAATTGGTAAAAATGGATGATGATCTTCTGGAAAGAGTGAACATCATCTTGGAACAAACAGAGAATATAGCAAATTCATATGTGAAAGAAGGGTGAATCATGGAGCAGTCTAAAGAGCAAAAAGTTCATCATGTCTTTGAAAAGATCTACGGTAATTATGACAAGATGAATTCTCTCATCAGCTTTAAACAGCATCTTAAATGGCGTAAGGCTACAATGGCCATCATGAATGTCCCAAAAGGCGCCCATGCACTTGATGTATGCTGTGGAACAGCGGACTGGACCATTGCCCTTGCTAATGAAGTAGGACCAAAAGGTCGTGTAGTGGGTCTGGATTTTAGTAAGAACATGCTGAAAATCGGCGAGCAAAAGGTGAATGAACTCAATTTAGATCAAGTTGCCCTAATGCATGGGAATGCAATGGAACTTCCTTTTGAGGATAATAGCTTTGATTATGTCACGATCGGTTTCGGGCTGAGGAATGTCCCTGATTACATGCAAGTGCTTAAAGAGTTAAACCGAGTCGCCAAGCCGGGTGGAATGGTCGTTTGCCTAGATACTTCACAACCGACGATGCTTGGCTTTAAACAGGGCTATTATTTTTATTTCCGCTTCATCATGCCCGTGTTCGGCAAATTATTCGCAAAAAGCTATAACGAATATTCATGGTTACAGGAATCGGCCCGCGATTTCCCTGGCATGAAAAAGCTTGAAAACATGTTCAAGCAGGCAGGAATGGAAAATGTCAGCTACAAGGCCCATTTTGGCGGTGTTGCAGCAACACATTTCGGGTACAAGCCTTCAAAATAAGCATAATAGCAATGGACAAAGCTGGGTGGAATGTATGAAATTTAAAATGATGTATTCATTTTTGAATGCAGATTTGCAATTAATAGAAAAAGAACTAGAAGCCGCAATTGAAGCGGATTCCACTGTTTTAAGGGAAGCATCCCTGCATTTACTGCAATCCGGTGGAAAGCGGATCCGTCCTGTATTCGTCCTATTAGGTGCGAAGTTTGGCGATTATGATATTCATATCGTAAAGCATGTTGCAGCGACATTGGAACTGATCCACACGGCTTCCCTCGTACATGATGATGTTGTAGATGATGCGGATTTACGCAGGGGATCTGCGACCATCAAATCCAAATGGGATAATCGTGTCGCCATGTATACAGGCGACTTCATTTTTGCACGTGCATTGGAAATGATGGCAGTGATCGAGTCTCCTCTTGCACATCAAATTCTAGCGGATACTATGGTTGAACTATGTCTTGGGGAAATTGAACAGATCAAAGATAAATACAATTTCGAACAAAATTGGCGGATATACTTTAGAAGGATCAAACGAAAAACGGCATTACTCATTGCTTCTAGCTGCCAGTTGGGGGCCATTTCAGCGGGGGTGGATGAGAAAATTCACCAAAAGCTATTTAAATTCGGATATTATGTCGGTATGTCTTATCAAATCACCGATGATATATTGGATTTTACAGCTTCCGAAGAAGAGCTTGGGAAACCAGCCGGAAGTGATTTGATTCAAGGAAATATCACGTTGCCCGTTTTGATTGCGATGGAAGATCCAAAGTTGAAAAAGCTTATTGAAACAGTTCGGGAAGATACGCCTAAGGACGAAATGAACCATATTATCAATGCGATAAAATCTTCGGGTGCCATTGAACAGGCAGCGAGGATCAGTGATATGTATTTAGAAAAGGCTTTTATTGAGTTGAAGGGTCTTCCTGCTATTAAAGCAAGAAAAACTTTATCCGATATCGCGAAAAATATCGGAAAAAGAAAGTTTTAATACTTGGAGTTGCGAAACTCATCAAACAATGGTAATATTCTAAAAGGATTGCCTTATATAGGCAAATAACAATGATACATAATAGGAGTGACAATTATGGAAAGAACATTTTTAATGGTAAAGCCTGACGGCGTTCAACGCAATTTAATCGGTGAAATCGTTTCCCGTTTTGAAAAGAAAGGCTTCCTTCTTGCAGGAGCAAAATTAATGGTCATCTCCCAGGAATTGGCTGAGCAACATTACGGCGAGCACAAAGAGCGTCCTTTCTTTGGCGAATTAGTGGACTTCATTACTTCAGGTCCTGTTTTCGCAATGGTTTGGGAAGGTGAAAATGTAATCGCTACTGCACGTCAAATGATGGGTGCAACTAACCCTAAAGATGCAGCAGCAGCAACAATTCGTGGCGACTTTGCCGTAACTGTTGGCAAAAACATCATTCACGGTTCTGATTCAGCTGAAAGCGCAGTGCGTGAAATCGGCTTATTCTTCAAAGAAGAAGAGCTTGTTGAGTATTCAAAACTTGTTAACGAGTGGGTTTATTAATCAATAGAAACACTTTTTAAGAAGCGGGCTTCATCGTCTTTATGCGATGGACCCGCTTTTTTTGTATGGACTTTTTTATGTAGGGAAGCGGTCGTAAGCACCATTATAGTTTAAAGAAATTTCAGCTCTCTCCGATATATATATGGAATCACTTAAAATAATTATGTGCAGGGGAGTCGTTGGAATGCCTCAAGAATATGAAGAGTTTATCCGTAATATCAAAATGCTGACAGGCATTGATTTGGCATTATATAAAGAAGGGCAAATGAAAAGGCGACTGACATCTCTATATGAAAAAAGAGGTTATCATTCATTTAGTGAATACTATAAAGATATTCAAACCAGTCCCGGAGTTTTAAATGAGTTTTTGGATAGAATGACCATCAATGTTTCTGAATTTTATAGAAACGTGAAAAGATGGGAAGTGCTGGAGAGGAAAATTCTTCCACTCTTATTGGAAAGCAATAAAAAGTTGAAAATTTGGAGTGCTGCCTGCTCAACAGGTGAGGAACCATATACAATTGCCATGATATTATCCAATCTTGTTCCACTTAACCAAATAGAGATATTGGCGACGGATTTAGATGAAAATGTATTGGCGCGAGCGAAATTGGGAATTTATCCTGAACGCTCATTAAATGAAGTGCCTGAAGAAATGAAAAGGAAATACTTTAAAAAAGAAGAGGGTTTTTATCATGTCGATGATGCAATCAAGAAGAGAGTGACATTTAAGCGGCATAATCTTCTTGCTGATCGATTCGAACAGGGATTCGATTTAGTCGTTTGCCGTAATGTATTAATTTATTTCACTGAAGAAGCAAAAGGTTTATTATATGATAAATTCAGTACGTCACTAAAAAGCGGCGGGGTTTTTTTTGTAGGAAGTACAGAACAGATATTCACCCCCGGGAAATATCAATTTGAAACCATCGATACATTTTTTTATAAGAAACAGTAAATACTTTGTATAAGGGACTGATTATGCGCATTCAGTCCCTTTTTGGTTTGCGCGATGATTAGCAAATCCTGTAGGAACATGATCAAAAAGAATAAACTATATCGAAAATGCTGGAGAACATGTAAAATAAAATGAATAGTGATTATATTCAGTATATGGTCCAAAATAAGGTTTTTGCGTTTTACATATACCCATATTTCATAAAATTGTGGTATATTGATACATATACACTTTAAAGTGCTAAAAGGGGGGCTGGAAGATGAGATATTTAACAGCGGGAGAATCACATGGTCCGCAACTTACTACTATTATTGAGGGATTACCGGCAGGAATGCCGATTACGAATGAGGATATTAATGAAGAATTAGGACGCCGGCAAAAAGGGCATGGACGTGGTCGAAGAATGCAGATCGAGAAAGATCAGGCTTTTATATCTTCGGGAATCAGACATGGCTACACATTAGGTTCACCTGTGGCTTTAGTTGTTGAGAACGACGACTGGAAGCATTGGACAAAGATTATGGGAAGTGAAGGTCTTTCAGAGGAAGAAGCTGAAGAAGTCAAACGTAAAATTACCCGGCCGCGCCCAGGTCATGCCGATTTGAACGGTGGGATTAAATACGGGCACCGTGATTTAAGAAATGTATTGGAACGCTCTTCAGCTCGTGAAACGACTGTAAGAGTGGCAGCAGGTGCTGTCGCTAAAAAGTTATTGTCGTTATTGGGAATAGAAGTGGCATCACATGTTTTGGAAATAGGTGGAGTGAAGGCGGAACCGCCAAAATACGAAACAATTCAGCAATTGCAACAGGTGACAGAAGAATCTTCAGTTCGATGTTTTGATAAAAACGTGGAGCAGCAGATGAAGGATGCAATTGATGAAGCGAAACAAAAAGGTGATTCCATCGGTGGAATTGTTGAGGTCATTGTAGAAGGAATGCCTGTGGGTGTAGGAAGCTATGTGCATTATGACCGTAAACTTGATGCGAAAGTTGCTGCTGCAATAATGAGCATTAATGCATTCAAAGGGGTAGAAATAGGACTTGGATTTGAAGCGGCCCATCGTTTCGGCAGTGATGTCCATGATGAAATTGCTTGGGATGAAGAACAGGGTTATTACCGGAAAACCAATCGCCTTGGCGGTTTTGAAGGCGGTATGACAACTGGAATGCCGATCGTTGTGCGCGGTGTAATGAAGCCAATCCCTACTTTATATAAACCATTGAAAAGTGTTGATATTGATACGAAGGAAGTATTCGAAGCAAGTGTCGAACGTTCCGATAGTTGTGCAGTTCCTGCTGCAGCAGTAGTTGCTGAGGCTGTAGTTGCATGGGAACTGGCGGCTGCCATCGTTGATCAATTCCCTTCAGATCGATATGAGCAATTAGCGGATTACATAAGATCCTATCGTGAAGAAGTAAAGGAGTTTTAAATCATGGAATCCATCCAAATAAAAACGGCTTCCAAGCAATATCCGGTTTTAATTGGCCAGAAGGCGATCAATGAATTACCGGAATTAATAACGGATGAATTAAATCATCTAAATAAGATTTTGATCATAACGGATGAGAAAGTAGCGGAACTTCATTTGCAAACTGTAAAAAACGCTCTGATCAAGACGGGGAAACCGGTCCTGCAACATATAGTGCCAGAAGGGGAGCATGCTAAAACATTCGAAGTGTTTTATGAATGCCAAAGCTATTGCTTATCCCAACAGCTTAACCGCAAGTCATTGATTATCGCCCTTGGTGGTGGTGCAGTCGGTGACTTGGCTGGATTTGTTGCGGCAACTTTTATGAGGGGGATTCCATTCATTCAGGTTCCTACAACCTTGCTCGCCCATGATAGTGCTGTGGGCGGAAAGGTTGCCATCAATCACCCTCTAGGGAAAAATATGATTGGGGCCTTTCATCAGCCTGAAGCGGTCATATATGATCTTGAATTTTTACAAACTCTGCCTCTCCAGGAATTAAGGTCAGGTTTTGCTGAAGTCATTAAACATTCCTTGATAGCCGATAATGAGTTTTATCAATGGTTAAAGTCGAATATTGTGGATTTGAATAATATAACGGATGAGCAATTCCTGACAATGATTACAAAAGGGATTGGCATTAAAGCGGAAATTGTCGAAGAAGATGAAAAAGAAATGGGCATTCGAGCCTTTTTGAATTTTGGTCATACGCTTGGACATGCAGTAGAAGGTTCAATGGGATATGGAAACTTTACGCATGGGGAATCCATATTAATCGGGATGGTATATGCTCTTAAATTAAGCAGAAAAAAAGAGGGTCTCGATTTTAAACTTGAGGAGTTTATTAATTGGGTATCCTCTTTAGGTTATCAAACAACCATTCCTACTGGACTTGAAAACACAACTTTACTTAATTTAATGAAAACAGACAAAAAATCAATCAATGAAGCAGCTACTTTTGTCCTGCTAAAGCAGGTGGGGTCACCACTATTAATGGACATAGCCGACTCTGAGCTGTTAGAGGAAATGATTGATATGAAATGAAATTCAGAGAGAAGGGGGAACTATGTGTGATTAGAGGAATAAGGGGTGCAACAACAATCGAGAACGACACGGAAACGGAAGTGATTGACGCTGTCGAGAAGTTAATGGCAGAAATCATTCACCTAAACAAAATTGATCCCGAAATGGTTGCTTCAGTATTTTTTTCTGCTACGGATGAGATTCGTTCTGTCTTTCCTGCCAAAGCCTTGAGGAAATTTGATGGCTGGACCTATGTACCGGTTACATGCATGAAAGAAATACCAGTGAGCAATTCATTGCCATTTTGCATTCGTGTTATGATCCATGTAAATACAACGATATCTCAAAAAGAGATACAGCATGTATATCAAGGTGGGGCAATCGCATTACGACCAGATTTGACAAAGAAAATATAAGATGATCATGAATACAGGAATATGATACACTATTCTCACACTTTCTTACTTTAAAGTGATAAAAATATAGAGGTGATTGACATGAAGTGGAATGAAGCGGTCCTTTCCTTGAAGTCTTATCAACCAGGAAAATCCACAGATGAAGTGAAAAAATTGTATGGTCTTGAAAAAATCACGAAATTAGCTTCAAATGAAAATCCTTTTGGCTGTTCGGAAAAGGTCAAAGAGTCTGTCAGGAATTCAACACATTCTTTCGCGATCTACCCGGATGGATATGCAACGATGCTAAGAGAAGCTGTCGCAAAACATACAGGTGTGAAAGAGACCCAGCTTATTTTTGGAAATGGATCAGATGAGAATATCCAAATTATTTCCAGAAGTCTATTGGGGGCTGGAAAGAATACGGTCATGGCAACAGGCACTTTTTCGCAGTATCGCCATAATGCTACGCTGGAGGGTGCGGAAATCAGGGATGTTCCTCATATTGACGGAGCGCATGATCTAGACGGAATGACAAATGCCATAGACGAAAAAACGGCGGTTGTTTGGCTTTGTACACCCAATAATCCTACAGGGAAATACATTTCGGAACAGGACTTATTATCGTTTATCGAAAAGGTGCCGGAGGATGTGCTTATCGTCCTGGATGAAGCCTATTGTGAATATGCAACGGCAGAAGATTACCCGAAAACGAATCAATGGATTAATAAATATAAAAATTTGATCATCCTTCGTACGTTTTCAAAAATTTATGGACTTGCGAGTTTTCGGGTAGGATACGGATTGGCGGATGAGGATATTATTCAAAAGCTAGATCCATCCCGGGAACCATTCAATGTCAACACTTTTGCCCAAAACATTGCTATCGTCGCTTTGGAAGATCAAGCTTTCATTGAAAAATGCAAGGAAGAAAATCAAAAAGGGCTTAAGCAGTACTATGAGTTTTGCAGTAAGGAAAATTTAGACTATTACCCGTCGCAAGGTAACTTTATTTTTATCCATTTTAAACAGGATGCCGATGTGGTGTTCCAATATTTGCTTGAGCGTGGATATATTGCAAGGTCGGGTAAATCTTTCGGGTTTCCTAATAGCCTGAGGGTGACGATTGGATCTACTGAAGAAAATGAAGGAATGATTAACGCTATCAAAACTTTCTTGAATGAAGTTGAGGCACCTTCTGATTCGCTGCTCTAACGTTTTATCAAACTAGAGGGGCATAATAGATGCGGGGGAGAGAAGAGTGAAGGGAAAGGTTTTTGTAATAGGTCTAGGTCTAATTGGAGGATCCTTGGCCATGGCTGTACGCCATGCACATCCTGATGCCGTGATTGTTGGTACGGACCTAAGTGAAAAGAATATTCAGCTTTCGATGCTATTGGGAATCATAGATGATTCGGTATCTTCCCTGGAAGCGGGAGCATGTGAAGCTGATTTGATCATACTTGCTGTACCTGTCAATGAAACGGTCAAGATATTAGCTCAATTAGCAGACATGGATTTAAAAAGTGATGTCCTCATATCGGATGCCGGAAGTACGAAGGATACAGTCGTAAAGGCAGCGAAACCATTGATAGATAAAGGGGTGGCCTTCATCGGGGGGCACCCTATGGCCGGTTCCCATAAAAGTGGTGCAGGGGCAGCCAAATTGCACTTATTTGAACATGCATTTTATTTACTCACTCCTGGAGATTCGATAGAAGAAGAAAAAGTGGAGCAGCTCAAAGAGTGGTTAAAAGGGACAAGAGCGAACTTTTTGGTTGTCACTCCTGCTACACATGATAAGTTGACGGGAGTCATTAGTCATTTTCCGCATATTGTCGCATCGGGTCTGGTCAAGCAAGCGGAAAATTACAGTAAGGAAAATAAGTTGATTTCAAGGCTTGCAGCTGGTGGGTTTCGGGATATTACAAGAATTGCTTCAAGCAGTCCGGAAATGTGGCGTGACATTTTGTTACATAACCGGGATGTTTTGCTTGTATTAATGAATGATTGGCTTGCTGAAATGGAGCATATTAAAGGGTTGGTGGCAAATGAAGATAGTGAAGAAATCCTTCGATTCTTTGCTGAAGCCAAGATTTTCAGGGATGATCTGCCAACCCACGCTAAAGGCGCCATCCCAGCCTTTTATGATTTATATATCGATATACCGGATTATGCCGGAATAATTTCTGAGATCACCGGATATTTGGCCCAAGAAGGTATCAGCATTACAAACATTAGGATCATAGAAACCAGGGAAGAGATATACGGTGTGCTGGTCATCAGTTTTCAAACGGATGTTGATCGCATAAAAGCCGCTGATTGTATCTCAAGACATACGGATTATGAAACGATCCTGGCATAATAATAATAGGGGAAGGATGATTGTATGAAAACAAAAAAATTACAAACCAACATTCAATCATTACGTGGTTCGATTGCCATACCAGGAGATAAGTCCATCTCCCATCGTTCGATAATGTTCGGAGCCCTTGCAGAGGGAGAAACGAAAGTCACTAATTTTCTTCCAGGAGCCGATTGTTTAAGTACGATTTCCAGTTTTCGGCAACTTGGAGTCCATATTGAACAAGAAGGACATCAGGTCCGGATTGAGGGCAAAGGTTTTCATGGATTGAAGGAACCGGAAGAAGTGCTGGATGTCGGAAACTCTGGTACCACGATCAGGTTAATGATGGGCATTTTGGCCGGACAAGATTTTTCCGCCGTTTTGGAAGGTGACGAATCCATAGCCAAACGCCCTATGTCACGGGTAGTGAACCCTCTTCGTGAGATGGGAGCGGTCATTGATGGTCGTAAAGGTGCCGAATATACGCCTCTCTTCATAAGAGGTGGCAAGTTACAAGGATTTCGATATGAATTGCCTGTGGCAAGTGCGCAGGTGAAATCAGCGATAATCCTGGCAGGTTTACAAGCTGAAGGGGAAACGATCATTGTTGAACCGGAAGAGACCCGTGATCATACAGAACGAATGATCCAGGAGTTTGGCGGGAAAATCGAAAAGGACGGTCAAACGATTAAAGTTAGCGGAAATCAAGTCTTCAAAGGAACCACGATCCATGTGCCAGGAGATATTTCTTCAGCTGCATTCTTCATGGTGGCTGCAGCAATCACGGAAAATAGTGAAGTCGTTTTAAAAAATGTCGGCCTTAATTCGACAAGGTCAGGAATCATCGACGTTATGAAATCGATGGGCGCAGATATTTCGATAGAGATGAAGGCGAGCGAAGGTGAACCAACAGGAGATATTACAGTCAGAAGCTCCCGCTTAAAAGGAACAACCATCAGTGGAGATCTAATCCCGCGCCTCATCGATGAGATTCCGGTTATTGCACTCCTGGCATCCCAGGCGGAGGGAATAACGACAATCAAGGATGCAGCAGAGCTCAAAGTGAAAGAGACCAATCGAATAGATACGGTCGCAAACGAGCTTTCCATCCTTGGGGCTGATATAACGCCGACTGCGGATGGATTAATTATCAATGGACGGAAAGCCCTGAACGGAGGCATGGTTACAAGCCATGGAGATCATCGTATCGGGATGATGCTCGCTGTAGCGGCTTTGATAGCTGATGGTGAAGTGGAACTTGGTGACCCTGATGCAATTGATGTTTCATATCCACAATTCTTCGAGCATTTGACTCATTTGATTCAGTAAATATTTTCAAGTTTACAGACCTATTAAGGAGGTCTGTAAACTTTTTTTATTTTCATGTAATTTGCCAGAAAACATTGAAAGCGTTAACATTTTGATGTTCATACGTGTCTTATTCTTAAAAAATTATGAAAAAGTGATCCGTGATCAAAAAGGAGATTGACCGTAGCATGGAGAATTAACTAGTAACCTTTTTTTAATGAGAATGGGAGGGGACTTCATCAATGGAATACAGGGCTACAGTATGGTAAACTAATGAATACTGCTTACTATGCACCTCACGATTAAATGGGTATTTTGGTCTTGATGGAAGAGAATATGACATATGGCGTGAGAGTGTATGACTAGGGACCAAGTCTATCATGCAAAAGGAAGGAATCAGCAATGAACACTGTGGAACAAGTTATTCAGCATTTAAAAAAAGGGGAATTAAAAGAAGCTCTTAAACATATAAATCGAATTAAATCATCAGAGTCAGTCGAGGACATATTGTTGCTGGCCGAGGAAATGCTCCAGCTTGGTTTTGTGGAGGAGGCAAAGGATCTTTTTGAACACCTATTGGAACTATATCCTGATGAAGGAGAATTGATTGTTTCGTTGGCTGAAATACTGATTGACATGGATCAAGAAGATGAAGCGATGCTAATGCTTGAAAAAGTAAGTGTAGATGATGAAGTATATCCAAGTGCTTTGCTTTTGGAAGCGGACCTTTATCAATTACAGGGGATGGATGAGGTCAGTGAAAGAAAATTGCTGCAAGCCAAGGAAATACTGCCAGATGAGATCATCATTGATTTTGCTCTAGGTGAACTGTTCTTTCACCAAGGAAGGGATCAGGAAGCCATTGCAAATTACATAAAGGTTTTGGAACAGGAACAAGAAATCGCTGGAGTCAATGTCAATCAGAGGCTTGCTGAAGCATTAAGCAGTTCAGGGAAGTTCGAGGAGGCACTTCCGTACTTTGAAAAGGCCTTAGATGATGGAGTTGAAATCAATACGCTATTTGAGTATGCATTTACAGCTTTCCAGGCAGGTCTTTATGAGACAGCTGTACGTAAGTTTATTGAACTGAAAGAAATGGATCATGAATACCATTCCTTATATTTATATTTGGCAAAGAGTTATGAACACCTAGAGGATTTGGAAAATGCCTTGAAAACGGTCAAAGAAGGTATAAAGGCTGATGAGTTCAATAAGGAACTTTATTTCTTCGGTGGAAAAATAGCCTTGAAAAGCGGACTTGATGAAGAGGCGGAAAATTTATTTAAGGAAGCTCTTGCCATAGATCCTGGATATTTGGAAGCTGCACTTACACTCTTGAAATTGTATATGCATCATGAAAGATATGAAGATGTGTTGGAGTGTATCGGTGAAGTCAGGCGATACGGGGAGGATGATCCGCAATTTGAATGGATTGCCGCTGTATCCTATCAACATACCGAACAATTTAAAGAGGCATTAACCAGCTATCATAAAGCATATAATTCATTCAAGAACAATCAAGATTTCCTCGAAGACTATGGTTTCTTTTTAATTGAAGAAGGAGACAGAGCCACATCTAGAGAAGTATTTAATAAGCTGCTTGAGATAAACCCAGCGAATGATGAGTATGTGATGATATTAGAGCGGCTAGGTGAAAGTACAGATGAAATGTAGATAAGCGAAATAAAACTAAATCAAGACAGAGGAGGGAATTCATGGTGGCTGCCCCTGTTTCTGTGAATGAGAAGAAGGAATTTATTCGGTGGTTCTTAAATCATTATCAATTGAAACGAAGAGAATGTGTGTGGATATTGAATTATTTGATGAGTCATGATCAATTAATGAAAAAGGTTCATTTTGTAGAGAACGCCCAATATTGCCCGCGTGGGCTGGTTATGTCGACACATTGTGTGGAAGAGGTTCCTTTCAGGTTCTATAAGTCAAATATCATGACGACCGATGCTGAAAAATCTTTTCACGATATCCGTTTAAATCGGGATGAAGATATTTATATTCAACTCAATTTTAAATCCGCATACTCTTCCTATCAATACGCAGCGGTTCTGGAACATAATCCATTCATGCCGAAATCAACGGCAGCGAACGAAAAAGATCAGCTGCTCGCTGAACAATTTTTAGAAAAAAGCATGTTGTATTTTCAAAGGGACCGCCTGCTTAAGGAAATCGATGAAGCACTTGATAAGCATGATGAACAAGCATTTAAGAGCCTAACTGAACAATTGAATCAGCTAAAAGTACTTGGCTGAAATAAAATGACCTTTCCGTAATCAGGAAAGGTTTTTATTTTTTATAAAATATTGATAAAATCCACATTTTTGTAAAGACTATGGGTATATGGTAAATGTGTTATAAAAATAATGGTAAAATGATAAGGAGTTGATTCAAAAAATCGGGAGTGAAGAAAAAATATGAAGTGGACAGCAAAAGATCTTGACATGTACATCCAGTCAAAAGAGTATGTGGATACCGTTTTAATCCCATTGGTTCCCATTTCTTTTGGAGGGCAAATGAAGCAAACGGGTTCAATGAATGAATTTCTTACTATTTTAAGCTTGGAAATTGAAAAACAGATGAAAGGAAGAATTCTTTTAATGCCAACATTTCATTATTTACATGATGAAATGGATAAAATTGAGCGGTTAAAGGGTTGGGCCAATGAAGTGAAAGAAAATGATTTCAAGCATATTTTTTTTCTAACATCAGATTTTGAATGGAAAAAGGAAGAGCAGGAATTAGAAAACCATTTAGTTTGGATCCCTGCCATCCTCCTAGATAGTCTGGAAAATGACCAAGCCAGGGAAATGATTAACCAGCAAGTTCTCCAAATCCTTGATATTTTCACTTATAATTGGAAAAATGAAAAAAAGTAGGATTTTTCTCATTATTTTCACATAGTTGCCACCTTTTGGGTTTTACAAATATTGACCTTGGTAAATTATTGAGATATCATGGAAATGTCCTAGTTTTATAGTGTTGCTATTTATTGGTCCTTTGGGCTCTCAGTATAGTAATAGAGGGGGGGAAAACGCATGAGCAAGCATAATGTTTCACGACGTCAATTCCTTAATTACACACTTACTGGCGTTGGTGGATTTATGGCGGCCGGTATGTTGATGCCTATGGTTAGGTTTGCAATTGATCCAGTACTATCTGTAGATAAAGGCGGGGATTACGTTGCAACTAAACAAAAGGTAAGTGAACTGACTACCGAACCAACCCGTGTTGACTTTAGCTTTAAGCAGGTCGATGGGTGGTATGAGTCCGAAGAAACAAATACAGCTTGGGTTTACAAAATGGATGATGGTAAAATCATTGCTTTATCTCCAATCTGTAAACATTTAGGCTGTACGGTAGCATGGAATACGGATAAGTCTAATCCGAATCAATTTTTCTGTCCTTGCCATTACGGCAGGTATACGAAAGATGGAGTGAACGTGAAAGGGACACCGCCGGTTTCACCTTTGGATGTCTATGACACGAAAGAAAAAGATGGAATTCTTTACTTGGGTCAACTAAAACCGCATGGGGAGGCGTAAACATTGCTAACAAAGTTATATGACTGGGTGGACGAGCGTTTAGATATTACGCCGTTATGGCGGGATATTGCTGACCATGAGGTTCCTGAACATGTTAACCCCGCGCATCATTTTTCTGCATTCGTATATTGTTTTGGTGGGTTAACTTTTTTTATCACGGTCATCCAAATCTTGTCAGGCATGTTCTTGACGATGTATTATGTCCCGGACATTAAAAACGCTTGGGAATCTGTTTATTATTTACAAAATGAAGTGGCCTTCGGTCAAATCGTTCGTGGTATGCATCACTGGGGAGCAAGTCTGGTTATTGTTATGATGTTTTTACATACTCTTCGTGTCTTCTTCCAGGGAGCTTACAAAAAACCGCGCGAATTGAACTGGATGGTCGGCGTATTGATTTTCTTCATCATGCTGGCATTAGGTTTAACTGGTTATTTACTGCCATGGGATATGAAAGCGCTATTCGCAACGAAAGTTACTTTGACCATTGTCGATTCGGTACCGTTAATGGGACCGGCACTCAGGGCATTGATAGCAGGAGATCCAACCATCGTTGGAGCACAGACATTGACACGATTCTTTGCAATTCATGTATTCTTCTTGCCTGCAGCATTATTTGCTTTACTGGCGGCTCATTTCTTAATGATCCGAAAACAAGGTATTTCAGGTCCACTATAATAGAATTATGAACCAAGAACTAAAAAAACCTTTTCATAAAGGAGGGGAATTGTTCAATGCATCGTGGGAAAGGTATGAAATTCGTAGGTGACTCGCGTATCTCTGCGAACCGTAAACCGAATATTCCGAAAGATTATTCAGAATATCCTGGGAAAACTGAAGCATTTTGGCCTAATTTCCTTTTAAAGGAATGGATGGTCGGGGCAGTTTTTCTTGTTGGTTATCTATGCTTGACAATCGCACATCCGTCTCCATTGGAAAGAATAGCAGATCCTACAGATACAGCGTATATTCCGCTGCCAGACTGGTATTTCCTATTCCTTTACCAATTACTTAAGTATACTTATGCATCAGGCCCTTATAATGCAATCGGGGCAATGGTAATACCTGGTTTGGCTTTCGGAGCATTGCTCTTGGCACCTTTTTTAGATCGTGGTCCAGAGCGGAGCCCGGCAAAACGCCCTTTTGCTGTAGGCTTCATGCTATTGGCAATGGCGGGTGTTTTCTACTTAACTTGGGAGTCAGCAGCCCATCACGATTGGGAAGCTTCTAAGAAACAAGGAGCAATCGTAGAAGGTGCAGACATTGATAAAGAGAGCGATGGGTATAAATTGATGGATTCTAATGGCTGTATTAGTTGTCACGGAGCAGAATTAACTGGTGGAGCAGGAGCGCCAAGCTTAATTGACACTGGTTTAAGTCCAGAAGAAATTTCTAAAATCGCTCGCAAAGGCCAAGGTGCCATGCCAGCTGGCATGTTTAAGGGGTCAGATGAAGAATTGGCAACACTAGCTGAATTTGTTTCGGGATTATCCGCAAAATAATGTAACCATCCATCAACAGCATTTTTCTTTCATATGCTGCAAATGAAGAGCTGACGACTACGGTTGTCGGCTTTTTTATTGGTAAATTGAAGCTTAATTGAAAAGAAATAGAAATATAATACTTGGTTTTGATGGTGATGACCTGTAAAATGAGTATACTTGAGTATGTAAGAGAGGTTAAAAGAATGAATATCATCTACAGTTGGCTTGCAAATCGGCAAATGCTCATTTTGTTATTAATAGTAAATATATTCGGAACTGCTTTTGGATATTATTGGTACGGAAGCCAATTGGAAATTACACCGGCCATATTTTTGGCATTTGTACCAGACAGTCCGACGGCTAGCCTGTTTTTTGTATTTGTATTATTGGGGTTCCTTTTAAAAAGAAATTTTGGATTGATGGAAGCCTTGGCGATCATAACACTTTTCAAATATGGCATTTGGGCAGTCGTAATGAATCTATTGACGTTAGTGACAACGGGTACATTGCCTTGGGAAGGTTATATGTTAATGGCTTCTCATTTGGGTATGGCGATTCAAGGGATATTATATGCACCATTTTACCGAATAAAACCTTGGCATTTGATTGTCGCAGGGATTTGGACCATACATAATGACATAATCGATTATGTTTTTGAAATGATGCCTATATATAGTGATTTGTTGGATTATATGAAATCGATCGGCTATTTTACCTTTTGGCTTAGTATCTTGTCCATCTTCGTCGGCTGGTACTTTGGATATAGAAAAAAACGAATCACTCTATCCTTCATCCATTAAAAAGTTAACCCCGCATACAGCTTTGTAAAAGCGGGGTTAACTTTTTTATGTTGACAAGGTCTACTCATGTTTTTTCTTTCATATCGTTTTAGTAGAGATATGAGGAGGGACGAGTAGCATGTTGAAAAAAATCATATTAACCATTGCTGTTTTATTTGTCGTCTTACATTTCCCTGTCTATGCAGAATCCTCTTCAAGTTTGGAGCAATTAGATAACATTTCCGATAGAGCCTTGGAAATGACCAAGTTGAAGCGATATGGCGATTCAGAAAAGATGCTGACGTTTTTTTCTGACCGGTTTTTAAAAGAGACAGCGAAAGAGCAGATTCTTGACATGGACGAACTTCGAATTATCACTGTAGCTCATAATGAGGCGTTGATGACAATAAAGGATATGAATAAGGGAGATTCGGAAAAGGTTAATTCTGTCACAAAGTTTAGGCTTGTCGTTGACGCGGTCAAGTCCACCCATCAGCCCCTGTGGACAGAGATGGAGGATCAAATGATGAATTCTTTTCAGCAGACAAAGAATGCCGCAATCAATCAAGACACAATTACATTCAATAGCCAATTGAACTTATTCCTTTCACAATATGAAATGATATATCCGAGCTTGAAAGTAGACCTGTCTAAAGAAACGATGCAGCAACTGGACACCAGGATTCAATACATTAACCAATACCGCCCGGAAGTAATCAGTGATGGGAAGAATCAAAAGGAAATGGATGCGTTACAAAATGAACTAACCTCCATTTTTGATGACATGGGAGAGGATGATGCAGACCCTTCCCTATGGTGGGTCATCATATCTACAGGCAGTATAATTATCATGACTCTTTCATATGTAGGTTGGAGAAAATATAAAGGTGACCAGGGAAGACCGAGAAAAGAACATAATGATTAAAAAGGCATGGGAAGAGAACACTATATTTGACAGGGGTGCCCTCAAATCATAGAATTAAAAGTAATAATAGTTATAGGAGGATACCATGTATTTCATTTATTTGGCGATTATCATTTTAATCCCGATTTATGCACAAATGAAAGTGAAAAGTACGTATAAAAAATATTCAAAAGTACCGGCTTCTTCTGGTATGAATGGTGCTGAGACGGCGCGGGCCATTTTGGATCAAAATGGACTGTTCAATGTCAGGGTAGAAGAGACACCTGGCATGCTATCCGATCATTATGATCCAAGAGATAAAACGGTGCGTTTGTCAACAAATAACTATCACGGCCATTCAGTTGCTGGTGTTGCGGTTGCGGCCCATGAAGTTGGACATGCGATCCAAGATAAAGAAGCTTATGCATTCTTACGTTTCCGCCATGCGTTAGTACCGGTAGCTAACTTTGGGTCTAACATATCCTGGATTTTGATTTTAGTCGGGATGTTAGCTTCAATCCCTGGCTTGCTATTGGCGGGTATCGTATTTATGTCAGCCGCAGTTTTATTCCAAGTGATTACACTCCCGGTCGAATTCAATGCTTCTTCTCGGGCGATGGATCAGCTCGTTTCCGTTGGGGTCATCCGAAATGATGAAGAACGGGAAACGAAAAAGGTTTTAAGTGCAGCTGCGATGACGTACGTTGCTGCCGCTCTTGTAGCCGTGCTTGAATTAGTCCGTCTTCTGCTTATGTATACAGGAATGAGAGAAGAAGATTAATTGAAAAAGGACGCCATTATATGATGGCGTCCTTTTTCATGTACCGTTTTTAAAAGAATCAAAAATAATTGGAGAACACAGCTCATAACATTCATACATTCGGGGAAACATTCAAAATGATTACATGCCATTCGATATGCCTCAAGCAAATGGATTATCTTTCAATGGGATTCTTGTTCTCATCGAGGGTAAAGCCCTCACCTAATACATCATGCACTTCACTTACAGAGACGAATGCATGAGGGTCCACTGAAGTTATGCAATTTTTTAACCGGACAAGCTCATTTTTCCCGACAACACAATAGAGAACTTCCCGATCATTGCGTGTAAATGATCCATATCCCCTTAATACAGTTACGCCCCGCTCCATTTCATTCATGATTTTTTCTGCAATTTCTTTGTTTTTCTCACTGATGATCATTGCACCTCTTGCTGCATATGCTCCTTCCTGCATAAAGTCAATGACTCTAGCACCGATAAATACGGCAACAAGGGTGTACATCGCTTCCCGGTAATCCAGGTAGGTGAGGATGGAAAGACCAATAACAAAGGCATCAAAGATGAACATAGTCCGTCCCATGGCCATTCCTAAATACCGATGGGCAAAACGGGCAATGATATCAACTCCGCCTGTTGTCCCTCCGTAACGAAAGATGATGCCTAGCCCGACACCAACAAAGACCCCGGCAAACAAAGCCACCAGCATCAAATCGTTTCCGAGGTTGATTTCGATTTGATATCTTTCGAATACCCATAGCCAAACGGATAGGCCTACTGTTCCAATGATCGTATAAAAGAAAGATGTCCGCCCTAAATATTTCCACCCAATAAAAAATAATGGAATATTCAAAACCAAATTAGAATAAGAAGGATTTATTCCAATAAGTTGATATATAATCAAGGTGAGACCGGTGAACCCGCCTTCGGCTAAATTGTTCTGCATGTTAAAATGTACAAGGCCAAAGGCAAAGATTCCTGCACCAAATAGGATGAATAATGTATTTTTCAATTTTAAGCCGAAAAGCATGTCCCATACCTCCAAAAGGTTTATATATCATTAATTTACTTATTATAACTAATTAGCCAACTATGGGCAATTTTGATTCACGAACGTATCTGTTGTCATCTGTTTCACTTTTAGCTAACATGGAGAAGGTATAATGTAAGGTAAACGAAAATCAAGAATGGGTGACAATATGGAAAAGCACAAGACGATCCAACAAATGCAAGCAGAAGTCGACCAATACATAGGGCAATTCAAAGAAGGATATTTCAGCCCTCTGGCCATGCTTGCACGCATGTCAGAAGAGCTTGGGGAATTGGCTAGGGAAGTCAATCATTATCATGGTGAAAAACCTAAGAAAACAACTGAAGAAGTGAATACGGTTGAAGAGGAATTGGGGGACATGCTTTTTGTTTTAATATGCTTTGCCAATTCTTTAGGGTTAGATCTTCAAAGCTCACATGATAAAGTCATGCATAAGTTTGCAACCCGTGATAAAGATAGATGGACGAAAAAAGAAGAAAAAATGGAGGAGGAAGGTAAAAATGAGTAATGTAAAAGTGATTGTAGCTGGACCTCGTGGCAGAATGGGAAATGAAGCGGTGAAGCTGGTACATAGGACAGAAGGGTTTGAATTGGCAGCTGTCATCGATCGTAAGCATAACGGGGAAAGCCTCTCCGCAATAGAAGGATTTCAAGGCATTGAAGCACCTGTTTTTTCAGATATAAATGAATGTTTTTCTTCGGTGAATGCAGACGTATTGATCGATTTAACTACACCTGAAGTGGGGATGTACCATACCGAAACGGCACTTAACCACGGAATTCGTCCTGTAGTGGGAACGACAGGTTTTACAAAGGAAGATTTAGCAAAACTTGATTCGTTAACCAAGGAAAAAGGCATCGGTTGCATCATCGCCCCAAACTTTGCAATTGGAGCCATTTTGATGATGAAGTTTTCACAAATGGCCGCCAAGTATTTCCCGGATGTGGAAATCATAGAAATGCATCATGATCAAAAACTGGATGCACCTTCGGGCACAGCTTCCAAAACGGCAGATATGATTGCTGCCGTACGTGAAACAAAACAACAGGGGCACCCTAATGAGAAAGAAACCATTCAGGGAGCTAGAGGAGCGAATGTGGATGGCATGCATATCCATAGTGTACGGCTTCCGGGACTTGTTGCTCACCAACAGGTGCTTTTCGGAAGTGATGGAGAGCTATTGACGATCCGTCATGATTCCTTTAATCGGGCATCCTTCATGTCAGGAGTTAAACTTGCTGTCGAAACCGTCATGAAATTGGATGTACTCGTATATGGTCTAGAAAACATTATCGAATAGTGATTAGGAGGAAGACGATGAGAATTGCCTTAATTGCCCATGATAAGAAAAAAGAAGATATCATTCAATTTGTAACTGCCTATAAAACTGTATTTCAGCAACATGATTTATATGCTACAGGTACGACCGGGAAACGAATTATGGAAGAAGTATCACTTCCTGTCCACCGCTTTCATTCGGGACCACTTGGCGGAGATCAGGAAATAGGTGCCATGATCGCACGTGGAGAAATGGATATGGTCTTATTTTTCCGCGATCCATTGACATCACAACCCCATGAACCGGATGTATCAGCACTTATACGTCTCTCTGATGTCTATGAAATTCCATTAGCGACAAATATGGGTACGGCAGAAGTACTAATACAAGGTCTGAAAAATGGGTATATGGATTGGCTTAAACTACGAAAAAAACAAGGTGAGATTAATGATAAACAAAAGTAATATAGATATACTGGCTTTCGGTGCACACGCAGATGATGTGGAAATCGGTATGGGTGGCACGATTGCTAAATATGTACAACAAGGCATGGAAATTGTCATTTGTGATTTGACAAAAGCTGAAATGTCATCGAATGGAACTGTGCCTTTACGACAAGAGGAAGCGCAAAAGGCTGCAGAAATCCTTGGGGTGAAGAGAATATCCCTTGATTTACCCGACCGGGGTTTATATATGAAAGCGGAATACATAGATCAAATCATAACGGTCATACGTCAATATAAACCTTCCCTTGTATTTGCACCTTTTTTGGCAGATCGCCATCCCGATCATGGAAACTGTGCGAAATTAGTGGAAGAAGCAGTTTTTTCGGCGGGAGTCAGAAAGTACATGGAAGAAGATGGAATTGAATCGCATCGTGTCAAAAATATGTACTATTATATGATCAATGGTTTTCACAAGCCGGACTTCGTCGTGGACATCACATCTACCATATCGAAAAAACTGGATAGCCTTAGAGCATATGGGAGCCAATTCGAGAAAAGTGATATAACAGTTGAAACCCCGCTAGTGAATGGCTATATCGAGACTGTTGAGGCACGTGAGAGAATGTTCGGCAAAGAAGTGGGTGTCGCATATGCGGAAGGATTCATGACAAAAAAACCGTTACTGATTGATACCGATTTGTTAGGAGAAAAATAATCTTATGAAATTAAAAATTGGAATTACCTGTTACCCTACAGTTGGGGGTTCTGGTGTCGTAGCAACAGAATTAGGCAAGATGCTTGCGGAAAAAGGACATGAAATACATTTTATTTCCTCAAGCCTCCCTTTTCGCTTGAATAAAATGTACCATAATATTTATTATCACCAAGTTGAAGTGAACTCGTACTCTGTATTTCAATATCCACCGTATGATTTGGCGCTTGCGAGCAAGATAGCGGAAGTCGTGAAACGGGAGAAATTGGATATCCTTCACGTTCATTATGCGATCCCACATGCTGTTTGTGCGATCCTGGCAAAGCAGATGTCAGGTAATGAAGTAAAGATCGTGACCACACTGCATGGTACGGACATAACCGTGTTGGGTCAAGATCCTTCATTGACCAATTTAATAAAATTTGGGATAGAACAATCCGATGTCGTAACAGCGGTATCCAATTCACTTGTGCAACAAACACATGATTTAATCTCTCCGGATAAGGATATCAAAACCATTTATAATTTTATTGATGAAAGAGATTACCATAAAACCAATTCCGGATACCTAAGGGAAAAATACGGAATCAGGGATGATGAAAAAGTGATCATACATGTTTCGAATTTCCGTTCGGTCAAGCGTGTAAAAGACGTCATTCAGGCGTTTTATTTAACTCAACAGAAAATGCCTGCGAAACTTCTGCTCGTCGGAGACGGACCGGAAGTGACTACCGTATTGAAATTGGCTAAAGATCTTGGAATTGATGAATCGGTCTTGTTTCTTTGCAAGCAAGATAATCTTGCCGAATTATATTCAATCAGTGATTTGATACTCCTCTTATCCGAAAAAGAGAGTTTTGGCCTTGTCTTGCTGGAAGCGATGGCATGTGGGGTTCCTTGTATCGGAACAAATATCGGGGGGATACCTGAGGTCATCGTTGATGGGGAGACTGGATATATTTGTGAACTAGGAGATGTTGAAACGGTTGCTGAAAAAGCAATTGGCCTTTTAAGCGACCCGATTTTACATAAACGTTTTTCAGAGGCTGCACTGGAAAGGGCTAATTCTGATTTTCACTCCGATACGATCATGGCAGAATATGAAGCCATTTACATGGAAGCTCTTGAAGGTAAATCTATGAAATAAGGAGGGGATGCTGATGAATCAATTATTCTTAAAATCGGTGCCCATTCTTGAATTGATTGAAAAAGCAGGATTCGAGGCCTATTTCGTTGGTGGTTCTGTCAGGGATTATATCCTAGGCAGTTCCATAAACGATGTGGACATCGCCACTTCCGCTACACCCGAGGAAATTAAACGGATTTTTCCTAAAACCGCCGATATCGGGATTGATCATGGAACGGTTATTATAATTACGGAGACGGGTACATACGAAGTAACGACGTTCAGAACGGAAAGCAGTTATTCAGACTTCCGCAGACCTGATTCAGTGCAATTTGTCCGTTCTTTGACGGAAGATTTACAAAGAAGAGATTTCACGATGAATGCAATAGCCATGGATAAGTCGGGGAACATCATTGATCCATTTAATGGGAAGCGTGACTTGGCAGAAAAAAGGATAATCACGGTTGGCAATCCACATGAAAGGTTTCATGAGGACGCTTTAAGAATGATGCGTGCATTAAGGTTCGTCAGTCAACTTGGTTTTGAACTGGATCAAGAAACGTTTGTTTCCCTAAAAGAGAATGCTCAAATCATCAATGAAATCGCTGTCGAAAGAATCCTTGTTGAATTTGAGAAGCTAATGGCTGGCTCGAATAACAAAAGGGCTATTTCTCTCTTGCTTGAAAGCGGATTGTATCAATACCTGCCACACTTCTCCAAAGAGAAGGATCATTTAGGGAATTTACTAAAACTGCCGCTTAATCAGCTAAAAGCAGCAGAAATATGGTCTGTAATCATGGTTCATACGAGCGATCAGGAAATTGAAGCGGCATTAAGAGCATGGAAGCTGCCATTGAAAACAATTAGAAATGTCCAACGTATCATACAGCTTGTGAAGAAAGACCCATCATTTGATAATTCAGCTTTCGATGTTTTCCAGGCAGGTCAAATCCTAGCCGTACAGGCAGCTAAAGTCAGGGCTGCCCTGACTGGAGGAGACGTGATGGATGCAGAGGAGAACGCGCATCAACATTACAATAAACTCATTATTAAACAGATGTCCGATCTTGCCGTGACGGGGACGGATTTATTGAATTGGAATCAAGAAAAACCTGGTCCTTGGGTGAAGGAATCCTTGGAAATGATATTGAAAGCAGTTTTGGACGATGTATTAATAAATGATAAAGAAGAAATAAAGAGGTGGCTGGAAAAATGCAATCTGAGTTAAGAACAAAGCTGATGGAAGCCCTCTCAAAAGCGGATGGTGCATTTATATCTGGTCAGGAAATTGCTGAATATATTGGCTGTTCGCGTACAGCAGTCTGGAAGCATATAGAAGACCTGCGCAGTGAAGGTTATAATGTGGAAGCCGTTAGAAAAAAAGGCTATCGGATCATTTCAGCACCGGAAAAAGTGTCCGAAAGCGAAATACAACTTGGCTTGGAAACAAAAACGATCGGCAAGATGATCCACTATCAGGAAACTGTGGAATCGACTCAAAAAATTGCCCATCAATTAGCAAATGAAGGCGTTCAGGAGGGGACCCTGGTCGTTGCCGAGGAGCAAATCTCTGGAAAAGGAAGACTGATGAGATCTTGGCATTCCCCAAAATACAGCGGTATTTGGATGAGCCTCATCTTAAGACCGAATATCCCGATTCATGAGGCTCCCCAACTGACATTATTGGCAGCTGTGGCAGTGGCTCAAGCAATCGAGGATACAACTGATGTAAAACCTCAAATTAAATGGCCGAATGATATTTTGGTGAATCGCAAGAAAGTGGTAGGTATCCTGACTGAGATGCAGGCTGAATCGGATAGGATCCATTCTGTCATTATTGGGATTGGCATGAATATCAATCAGAAATTGGAGGATTTTCCCGAAGACTTGCAGGAAAAGGCGTCTTCGCTTTTCATAGAAAGTGGAGAAATGGTTTCAAGGTCCAAGGTTATTCAACGTGCATTGTTTCGCCTGGAAAAATTGTATGATCTCTATTTAATTGAAGGCTTCCTGCCAATAAAGGTGTTGTGGGAGAGTTATGCCATCAGCCTTGGACAAGTCATCAAGGCCAGTACCGTCAATGATACGATTGTCGGAAAAGCATTAGGCATAACGGATGCCGGTGTTTTACTCCTTGAAGATGGAAAAGGAACTGTACATTCAATCTATTCTGCAGACATTGAAATTCAGTAGATTTTTGTCAAATCAAAGAAAAATAAATAGAATTTTTGAATTTGACTTGATATAATGCAAGTGGGCAGTATCTCATATGAACTGCACCCCCATAACTACCAAATTATTTGAAAATCTGCCTTGATCCAGAGTACTGGACTGGGACGGAGGGATGAAACTTCTGATGGAACAAAGGGATTGGCTAAAAAGTAAAGTGATGTTTAGTGAACGATATGTGGCTTTTAAAGCCATTTTCGTAACGAAACAGATACTTCTTTAGTCAGTCTTTTTTTTGCGTATGAATGTATAGACACCAGTTTTTACAACGCTGATGTTTTCATCTCCTCCATCAAAAAGGAGGAAACGTAATGAAATTGTCCGGAGATTTTTTGAAAATGAAACAAAATCAAGAGAAAATTGTCATGCTTACGGCTTATGATTATCCGTCAGCAAAGTTAGCCGAACAATCAGGTGTAGACATGATTTTAGTGGGCGATTCTTTAGGAATGGTCGTATTGGGCTATGACTCAACCATTCCTGTAACGGTGAATGACATGATTCATCATACAAAGGCAGTAAAACGCGGGGCACCAAATACATTTGTCGTGACTGATATGCCCTTTATGAGCTATCACCTTTCAATGGATGAAACCCTCAAGAATGCAGCCCGTATCATGCAAGAAGGTCATGCGGATGCTGTGAAGCTTGAGGGAGCGGATGATGTTGTTGAAAAAATATCAGCATTAACGAAGGCAGGCATCCCGGTTGTAGCTCATCTTGGCCTGACTCCGCAATCCGTTGGCGTTCTTGGCGGATATAAAGTACAAGGAAAAGACGCAGAAGCTGCAGCACAGCTCGTGGAAGATGCGAAAAAGTGTGAAGCGGCGGGGGCGATGGCAATAGTATTTGAGTGTGTACCATATCAAGTGGGGGAACTCGTCACACGGAATCTCGGAATTCCAACCATAGGAATTGGCGCAGGTGCAGACACGGATGGTCAAGTTCTCGTTTTTCATGATGTCATCAGATATGGGGTTGATCGTGTAGCAAAATTCGTAAAAGTTTATGGAGATGCGAACGAACTGATCGGTCAATCGATAACGAAGTATGTGGGTGAAGTGAAAACTAAAGATTTTCCATCGAAGGAACATTCATTTACGATGAAGGAAGAGCAGCTTACCGAACTTTACGGAGGGACAAGATGAAAACCTTTACTTCAGCAGATGACTTGCAACAGGTGCTCCGAGAAGAAAAAAGCAATCAAAAAAGTATTGGCTATGTAGCGACAATGGGCTTTTTACATGAGGGGCATGCCACCCTTTTGGAAAAGGCACGGAAAGAAAATGATATTGTGGCATTGAGCATTTTTGTCAATCCGTTGCAATTCGGACCAAATGAGGACTTTGAAACATATCCACGTGATATGGAACGTGATGAAAATATTGCTTCCTATGCCGGAGTGGATTATCTCTTCTATCCAACAGTCCAAGAAATGTACGGTGAAGAACCATCGGTCAAAGTGGTTGTCCAAAGCAGGACGGATTGTTTATGTGGTAGACAAAGGCCAGGACACTTTGATGGTGTAGCGACAGTCTTAACGAAGTTCTTCAATATCATCCTTCCTGATCGCGCTTACTTCGGTAAGAAGGATGCCCAACAGGTCGCCGTGATAGATGGTTTGATCCAAGATTTTAATTTCCCGATTCAGCTTGTTGCTGTAGATACCGTACGCGAAGAAGATGGGTTAGCTAAAAGCTCGCGAAATGTTTACCTATCAGATCAAGAACGCAAGGAAGCTAAAGAGTTGTACCAAAGTTTATTAAAGGCGAAAGAAGCCGTTGAATCTGGTGAAAGGAATCCTACAACCGTTACGGCAATGGTAAGGGAACATATTGGGGCCCATACAAATGGGGTGATCGATTATATTGAAGTCTATCAATACCCGGAACTTAAACCACTTGAAACGCTATTTGGAAACATTATCATCGCAATGGCGGTTAAATTCAAACATGCAAGGCTAATTGATAATATTACTTTAAACATCGAATAAATCAGAAGGATCAGGGGGGGAATAAAGATGTTTCGAACGATGATGAATGGTAAAATTCACCGTGCACGGGTAACTGAAGCTAATTTGAACTATGTTGGCAGCATAACAATTGATGAAGACATAATTGATGCGGTAGGTATTCTGCCAAATGAAAAAGTCGCCATCGTGAATAATAATAATGGTGCACGGCTAGAAACATATGTGATTGCCGGTGAACGCGGCAGTGGTGTTGTTTGTTTGAACGGAGCAGCTGCAAGACTGGTTCAACCGGATGATATCGTGATCATCATTTCTTATGTGATGGTCGCCGAAGATAAACTGGGAGATCACATGCCAAAAGTTGCAATTATGGATGAAAATAACAAAATCATTGAATTGATTTCAAACGAACCTGCAGCTACAATCATGTAAGCGGAAGGCCGGCTCATGTGCATGAACCATGCATACATGAGCCGGCCCTTTTTGTCTGTGGATGAAAGGGGAGAAATTGATTATAAAAAGGTCTGGTGAACGGCGTGTTTCCTTTATTACGATTATTATGGTATAAAAAAGATAAGAGAATTCCATCAGGAAGTGGAGAAAGAGAAGTTTGAGGTGTACAATTCATGACGCAACGATATGTAGTGGTCGATTTGGAAACAACAGGGAATTCTCCGAAAAAAGGGGATAGGATTATTCAATTTGCTGGCGTGGTCATCGAAAATGACCAAATTGTTGATGAGTACTCGACATTCATCCACCCTGGACAGGAAATTTCCTTGTTTATAGAAGAATTGACCGGAATAAGCAACGAGACGGTAAAAAATGCACCTGACTTTGAGGATGTGGCAGAAAATATTGCCCGGCTGATCGAAGGGGCATGTTTTGTTGCCCATAATGTTTTATTTGACTTATCTTTTTTACAGGAAGAATTAGTACGCTGCGGGTTTGAGCCATTTTATGGTTCCACCCTTGATACAGTAGAGTTAGCAAAAATTTTAAAACCAACATCCGATGGATATAAGCTGCACCAGCTTGCAAAAGAAGAGAACCTGGATCATTCCAGGCCCCATCAAGCGGATAGTGATGCATATGCGACGGCTTTATTATTGCTGGAATTGAAAAAAAAGCTGATGAATCTTCCGGTGATGACGCTTAAACAGTTATATCGATTATCTTATTCCTTACAAAGTGAAATTTCCGAATTGATAGATGCTTGCATTGCAAGCAAACTTGCAAAGGCAGAAGTTCATTCACCCGAACTTATAACTTATAGGGGCCTTGCGTTTAAAAAGGCCGGCGAGGAAAGTGATCATAAAGGCACGGAGTCGGAATTTCCGCTCGATGATGATGAAAAAATGGCCTTGCTTCAAAGTGCGTTCCCTGCTTTTGAAGCAAGACAGGGACAGCTTGATATGATGAATATGATTCACCATTCCTTTGAAACCAGCCAAGATGCAATCATTGAGGCAGGGACTGGTATTGGGAAATCCATAGGCTATTTGCTTCCAGCCGTTTATTTTGCTAGAAAACATCAAAAACCGGTCGTCGTTTCGACGTATACGCTCCAGTTGCAGGATCAACTTCTCCAAAACGAGGTACCTAAGCTGAAGACAATTCTTCCCTTTACTTTTCAAGCTGTTTTATTAAAGGGGAGAAGTAATTATTTGAGCTTGGCAAAGTTCGAAAGGGCATTACGTGAAAAGGAAGATAATTATGAAACGGCATTAACGAAAATGCAGATATTGGTTTGGCTTACCGAAACCGAAACTGGCGATAAAGACGAATTGAATCTTACAAGCGGAGGTCAGCTGTTTTGGAATCGGCTGCAAAGTGATGGCCTTACATACGCAGGTTTAAAACAGCCCTGGCAAAAATTGGACTTTTTTGAAAGGGCAAAAAGAACGGCGGGCAAGGCGGATGTCATTATCACTAACCATTCTTTTTTAATGACGGATCTTCTTGCCGAAGACGCTTTAATTCCCAAGAAAGGGTATCTGATACTCGATGAAGCGCACCATTTGGAGCAGGCTGCCTCTAAACAGCTTGGACGAAGGCTGAATTATATTTCAGTGAAAACGATGTTGAACAGACTAGGCACATCAGATCAAAAGCAATTATTATATAAATTGGACAGATTACTCTTAAATAATGGGCTGACGGAAGGGAAGTCTCGGCATGAATTGGATCAAAAACTGAATGATTTTTCCTATGAATTCGAACAGCTTTTTTATTACCTCTCCAATCAGGCTGAAAAACTTTCACGTTCCATAAGTCCGAAACGGATCTCATTCAAGATAGATGATGGTAGATGGGGTAAAGCCATCCTGGTTGCTGAGCGATTGGTTGACTTATTGGGGTATATCATCACGGAGCTTTCGCAAAGATTGGCCCTTTTATTGAATCACGAGTCCCCTTTAGGTAAAAATTCATTATTTTACTTAAATGATATTGAAGTGCTTCTTGGACATTTGCAGGATACAAGGGATTCGTTACATGAGTTTTTCATTAAACCGCATGAAGAAAATATTTATTGGCTTGACTATACGAATGCAGCACCACAGCATGGGGTGACTCTGACAGTTCAGCCGATTGCAGGAAGTAAATGGTTGTGGGATTCCTATTTCGGGCGTCAGAAAAGTGTCGTCATGACATCAGCAACCCTTGTTGTGAAGGATTCCTTTCAGTATTTTAAAGAACAACTTGGATTAGAGAATGAACCGGTGCAGACAGCAAGTTTTCCTTCGCCATTTCCCTATAAGGAACTTGTAAAGGTACTTGTGCCCAATGATATTCAAGATATCAATTGCTTATCGGTGGAGGAGTTTTCCGAAACGGCAGCAAACCATATTATTGCCGCGGCACAGGCAGCTAAAGGCAGGATGATGGTATTATTCACCTCACATGAGATGCTTCGGGCTACTTATTATGCCATCAAGGACACAGGGGTTCTGGATGAGTTCACCTTGTTTGCTCAAGGAATTTCTGGTGGAAGCCGAATGAGGTTGCTAAGGAACTTCCAAAACTTCGAGAAAGCAGTCCTTTTTGGAACAACCAGCCTTTGGGAGGGCGTCGATATTCCTGGTGAGGATTTATCTTGTTTAGTGATTGTCAGGCTGCCTTTTTCACCTCCGGATGAACCAGTGACAGCTGCTAAATGCCAACTTCTCGAGAAGCAAGGGCGTAATCCTTTCTCTGCGTATTCTTTACCTGAAGCTTTGTTAAGATTTCGCCAAGGATTCGGCCGGTTAATACGTACTCCAGAAGATAAAGGGATCTTGGTTATTCTTGATCGCCGCGTCGTCACTGCCAAATATGGCTCGGAATTTCAAAAGGCCATTCCAGCAGTCAAATGGCACCAAACGTCAATAATGGAAATGGCCGATATGATAGAAGAGTGGATTTAAAGAATCTTGAGATAATTCATAAATCCTATTGAATTTTTATGAAAATTTTAAAGAAAAATGATCTTTGAACTGGTATAATGTGAAAGGTGGTAAAGCCTTCTAATCCTATTCATACCAGTGGTTGTTGACAAATTTTAAATCGGAGGGGCGTTTTCATGGAAAGTAAAATTGAAGTAATCTCGACAGTCAGGCTGCAATATTCTCCTGATCTGTATAAAATCGTGGATTCTTTGAACCGAACATTGAAAAAAGATGACTTAATGTTTGGTTTGGCATTGGATTCCGAAGATCAAGAAAAAGCGATATTTACAATTTATCGTACATAGAAAGAGGGAAAAACAGCTTTGAAAAAATGGTTGATTATTGCTTCTATCCTAATCCTTTGTTTTATCGGATTTGTCAGCGGGGCATATATTAAAGCGTTACAGCCTAAAAAAGAAGCTGGTAATGAGGCTTTTGAAAAGGCGAAGGAAGAGGGCGGCCTTGTATCCATGGACGAATACTATCTCTATAATGGGCAGGATTCATATTCCGTCATCATTGGTAAGGGAGAAAAAGGGACTAAAAAAATAGTCTGGCTTCCCAAGGATGAGAAAAAAGAGATAGTAGTCGAAAACTATAAAGATGGTAAATCAAAAAAAGAGATCTTAAGCATTGTCAAAGAAAAGCTAAACCCACAAAAAATCATTTCAGTCAAGCTTGGCATGGAAAAGAACGTTCCACTTTGGGAAGTAACGTATCTTGATGAATCAGAGCGTTTTAACTATGATTATTATGATTTTAAAACTGGGGAATGGCTTAAGTATTATCGAAGCATATAGAATGGAGGATTAATTTAAAATGAAATTAGCGAATCGGGTTCAATCATTAACGCCATCTACAACTTTGGCCATCACGGCAAAAGCAAAGGAGCTTAAAGCTCAAGGTCTTGATATTATAGGTTTAGGGGCCGGAGAACCCGACTATAATACGCCTAAACATATAATAGAAGCAGCTGTTCAATCCATGAATGAAGGTCAAACTAAATACACGCCATCTGCTGGTCTTCCGAAGCTCAAAGAAGCAATTGCCGCCAAATTAAAGCGTGATCAAGGTTTGGAATACAAGCCTTCTGAAATTTTAGTCGGCTCAGGTGCTAAGCACGCTCTTTACACATTATTTCAAGCGATTCTGGATGAAGAAGATGAAGTCATTGTACCAATCCCGTATTGGGTAAGTTATCCAGAGCAAATCAAGCTTGCTGACGGAAAGCCAGTTTATGTGGTCGGTACAGAAGAAAATCAATATAAAATAACAAAAGAACAATTAGAACAAGCCATTACTGAGAAAACGAAAGCGGTTATCATCAACTCGCCAAGCAATCCAACAGGTATGCTTTATACCAGGGAAGAACTGGCGGCTATCGGGGAAGTTTGCCTGGCACATGATATCTTGATCGTATCCGATGAAATTTACGAAAAATTGGTTTATGGAAATGCAACACATACATCCATTGCAGAGATTTCACCTGAATTGAAAAAGCAAACGATCATCATCAATGGTGTTTCTAAATCGCATTCAATGACAGGCTGGAGAATTGGTTATGCAGTAGGCGATGAGTCCATCATTAAAGCAATGACGAACCTTGCTAGTCATAGCACATCGAACCCAACCACAACTGCACAATATGGAGCGATTGCCGCCTATGAAGGTTCGCAGGAGCCCGTAGAAGAAATGCGTCAAGCCTTTGAAAGCCGTTTGAATAAAATATATGATAAATTAGTTGAAATTCCAGGGATAAGCTGCATTAAACCACAAGGTGCATTTTACTTGTTCCCGAATGTTACACGCGCAGTTGAATTAACAGGTTACAGCAATGTCGAAGATTTTACGACTGCATTGCTGGAAGAAGCAAAAGTGGCAGTTATTCCAGGTTCAGGTTTTGGTTCACCTGATAACATCAGGCTATCTTATGCGACTTCATTGGAACTTCTTGAAGAAGCTGTTGAAAGAATCCATTCATTCGTTAAATCAAAAATGGCATAATTTTTATAAAAACCTGCAGACTTCTTGGCAACATGAGGATCTGCAGGTTTTTTTTGTTGGAAAATATTGAAGCAGTCCATGTTTAGAAGAGGTCATGAAATTTCAAAAGGTACAGGAAACTCATCAAGGAAGTTTGTTTGCTTTTAAAATTTGACCGTTGCCTCCAGGCACTCGCTTTCCGCGGGCTGTCCGCCCTCGGCGCCTTTGCGCCTGCGGGGTCTCCCTTGGGCGCATATTCCCGCAGGAGTTTCGAATACCTGTTCTGGTCAACTTTGTTTTAACAGGTAGATAGAACTCCTTTTGCCTACAGTCTTTTTTTAGTATTAAAACTTGAGGGATAAGGATGCTATCTTTCCAGACATGCGAAAACCAGAAGCTGTTGCCGCAGATACAGCTTACTAAACACCAACCGTTATTCTCTATAACGGGTTCAAATCCAATAAAAACAAAAAGGTTTCGCAATGAGACCATTCCGAAACCTTTTTGTTTACAAACTGAAGCTCCCTTCATCAAGGGAGTTTTTTTGCCTCCTTCATTAAGAAATCTAGCTAGATATGATAAAACAAAAATCATATATGATTTTTAATAAAAATGGATTGCAATCATATATGATTTCATATATGATAAAAATATGGAAGATAAAAACAAAAACCCCAGCAAAAAGCAAATAGCTTATGAGCACCTTCGTACATTAATATTGGATGGAACATACGGTTCTGGACAGCGGATCATTATCGATCAAATCGCGAAAGAACTGAGTTTAAGCCCGATTCCAGTCAGGGAGGCGATCAGACAACTGGAATCTGACGGTCTTATTCAATATAAGCCGTATAGTGGCGCAGTGGTTACAAGCATAAATGAGAGCGAATACATAGAAACGCTTTCCGTTTTATCTTTGCTTGAAGGCTATGCAGCTGCCCTCAGTTCTTTAACGATGAATGATCATGATTTTGAAAATCTAATTAATTTAAACAAAGAAATGGAAAAAGCTCTCCATAACTTTGAATTAGAGCTGTTTGGTAAGTTAAACGAATGTTTTCATGCAAAAATTTATGAAAAGTGTGGAAATTCCTTTTTAATTGAGGAAATTAAACAATCGCAACAAAGAATGAATAGAGTCAGAAAGTCCATGTTCACCATGGTGCCGCAGCGTGCAGTCCAATCCATCCGTGAACATGAAAGCATCATACGGCTTCTAAAGGAAAAAGCTTCTTTCGAAGAAATTGAATCATTGGTAAGAAAGCATAAGCTGAATGCCATTAGTACATTCAAGCAGAGGGCTGAAACTAATCACGATCAGGCACTTTAATGACCTAGGCTTTGTTTTATAATAGTCGATTTGATTATCTATAAAAGCAAAGCCGATTTTTTCACTTCTATTATTCCGAATATTCAAAATAATGAAAAGGTGGTAGATGAAATGTACGAGGAAATCAAAAGTCGTTTAAGAGGTTCCATCGCTCCAGTGATCACTCCGTTTGATGACAAGATGGAAGTGGATGTAAAAGCAATTGAAAGTTTAGTAAACTGGCATATTGAAAGCGGTTCCCATGGAATATCGGTATGCGGGACTACCGGGGAACCCAGTTCATTAACGATTGAAGAGCGGGAATTAGTGATGGAAACAGCTATTAAAACAGCAAATGCCCGTGTTCCGGTTGCACCAGGTACTGGATCTGCCAATCAGAAAGAAACATTGCATTTGACAAAAAGAGCACAGGAAATGGGTGCGGATGCCGCTTTAGTCATCGTTCCTTACTACAATAAACCGAATCAACAGGCACTTTACAATCATTTTAAGACAGTAGCTGATTCTGTTGACATTCCGCTGATCGTATACAACATACCTGGAAGAACGGCAACGAATTTAGAAGTGAAGACATTGGCCCGTCTTGCTGAAGATTGTAAAAACATCGTTGGTGTAAAGGAATCCAATAAGGACTTCGAACATGTGAACCGTGTCTTACTGAATTGTGGAAGAGATTTTCTCTTATATTCGGGCATCGAATTATTATGTTACCCAATGCTGACAATTGGAGGAGCAGGGCATATTAGTGCTACAGCCAATATCACACCTAAAGAGGTAGCGGAAATTTACAACCTTTGGGTGGAAGGTGATGTTGATAAGGCACTTGATCTCCATTATAAATTAATGCCTTTGAATGATGTTTTGTTTAAAGAAACCAATCCTGGACCATTAAAAGCGGCAATGGGGATGATGGGAAAAATCAATCCTGCATTAAGACCGCCGATGGGCCCGCCTTCGGAACCTTTGGAAAGAGAACTGCGTGAAACCCTTCAATCATACGGATTGATTGGCCAAGGCATCCAGTCATAATTTTTATAGAGTGGGAAGATTACAGAATCCTAATAATTCTTGTTATCTTCCCAAATTAAGATTTAAGGAGGATTTATCATGCAAACTTTTCCCGTGAAAGATGTCCAGCATTATATCAATGGTCAATTTGTTGAGGGTACCTCAGGAAAAACATTTATAAATCTAAGCCCTTTTAATAATCAAGCAATCAATCATGTGGCTGAAGGGTTTAAGGAAGATATTGATAAAGCGGTAGCTGCTGCACGAGAAGCATTCGATAACGGTCCATGGAGAAAGATGAAAGTGGAAGAAAGATTGAAATATATTAATAGGATTGCCGATTTAATTGAAGAAAATGCCGAAGAAATTTCCTTTTTGGAATCACTTGATACAGGTTTGCCTATTAGCCAGACAAAAAAACAGGCAGCACGGGGAGCGGAAAATTTCCGGTTTTATTCTGAAATGGTGAAAAGCAGGCTTATCGGAGAATCGTATCAAGTGGATGACACTTTCATTAATTATACGATTCATAAACCAATAGGTGTGGCGGGATTAATTACTCCTTGGAATGCGCCTTTCATGTTAGAAACTTGGAAGATCGCCCCGGCTTTGGCTACTGGTAATACTTGTGTCCTTAAACCTGCTGAATGGTCTCCCTTGACAGCCAATAAATTGGCTCAGATCATTGATCAATCCGGTTTGCCAAAAGGCGTATTCAATATCGTTCACGGTTTTGGTGAGACGGCGGGGGCATCCATGGTTGCCCATCCTGATGTCCAGTTGATTTCCTTTACCGGAGAGACGACGACTGGTGCTGAAATCATAAAAAATGGTGCCGATACGATGAAACGTTTTTCCATGGAACTCGGAGGTAAATCACCAGCGATCATTTTTGAAGATGCTGATCTAGAAAAGGCACTGGATTCAGTGATTTGGGGAATCTATTCATTCAATGGGGAGCGGTGTACGGCTAATTCCAGGTTATTTGTCCATGAATCGATAATGGACCAGTTCGTTGTAGAATTGAAGGAGCGTGTTCATACTATCAAAATTGGAAATCCGATGGACCCAGGAACGGAGATCGGGCCGCTTATCCATCGAAACCATTTTGATAATGTCTCCCGTTATCTGAAAATAGCAAAGGATGAAGGAGCAGAAATTGTAAGCGGTATTATACCGAGTGAATTCAAGGAAGGGAATTATATTGCCCCGACGCTGCTCTTGAACTGCACAAACGATATGACTGTAGCACAGGAAGAGATTTTTGGACCAGTCATGGCAGTCATTCCTTTCAAGACGGAAGAGGAAGTACTGAGAATGGCTAACGATGTAAAGTATGGGCTTGCTGCTTATGTATGGACCAATGATATGAAACGTGGACATAGATTTGCTCAAGCCGTCGATAGTGGGATGGTCTGGGTGAATTCCCAAAATGTAAGGGATCTGAGGATACCATTTGGAGGTTCGAAATATAGTGGGGTAGGACGTGAAGGAGGCCATTATAGCTTTGAGTTCTATACAGAAACCCAAGTTATTCATGTGGCAATTGGAGAACATCACATTCCAAAGTTTGGATCCATAAATCAAAATGCCGTTTCTTCTGCTGAAAAATAATCCGGATTTCATTAAAGAAGGGGAGAACACTATGAATTTTTCCATTATTCGTGTTGCGAGAACGATACTTAATGTAACAGATTTAGACAAATCAAGAGCCTTTTATGTGGATGCTCTAGGGTTTATTGAAACGGAAAGAACAAATGGACACATTTATTTACGAGGTTTAGAGGAAGCGCATCATCACTCGCTAATCTTGCAAAAGGCAGAAAAGCCAAGCGTGGAAGCGATAGGATACAAGGTTGAAAAAGAGGAAGACCTAATAGAACTGGAATCATTTTTCAAATCCAAGGGAATGAAAATGAAGTGGATGGAAGCAGGAACACAGCATGCTATAGGAAAATCGCTCCGTGTTCAGGATATTTCGGGCTTGCCGGTGGAATTTTTCAGCAAAATGGATAAAGCCGAGAGATTGCTGCAACGATTTGATTTGTATAGGGGTTCGAGGGTCCAAAGGATCGATCATGTGAATTGCAGTGTTCCAAATGTACAAAAAGCTTATGATTTTTATGTGAAAGAATTAGGTTTTGTCTGCTCGGAAGATACAGTGGATGAGTCGGGTAACTTATGGGCAACGTGGCTGCATAGAAAACAAACGGTCCATGATCAGGCATTCATGAACGGTGTTGGTCCAAGACTTCATCATGTAGGCTTCTGGCTGCCAGATCCGCTTGCACTTATCCATGCCTGTGATGTGCTGGCCTCTCTCGGTTATGCACAGTCCATCGAACGGGGACCCGGAAGGCATGGTCTATCCAATGCATTCTTCCTGTATTTAAGAGATCCGGATGGACACAGAATCGAACTTTACAATGGAGACTACTTAACGTCTGACCCAGATAACGAACCGATTCATTGGGATCTGGATGATCCAAGGCGTCAGACATTCTGGGGGGCAAAAGCCCCGGATTCATGGTTTGATGAGGCGTCTACTGTCCTTGATATAATAACAGGCGAAGAAGTTCTTCTTGAAGAACCGATCCTGGCAAAAAGTAAACCTGAATTCATCATTTGAAGACCGGATGCAGGGGTGGATCATCGAGCGTCCCTTAAAAATGAACATGGGCACTCAGTGGGAATTGGAAGAGAGAGTGCTCATGGTATGTGTGTTTCCATAACTCCTGTATGGGTAGTTTTATATCTTTTGATTACCAGTTGCGAAAAAGAACCGCTGGAAGTATAGAAGGTCTGTTTGATGAAGTTATTAATAGAACCTTTCAAGAAGCAGATGAAAGGAAGATGGAATTGGAGATCATTCATGTTTTGCACCCACTTTCCAGTTTATGTACGGCTAAAGCAGAACCGTGTGTGATGGTTGATGGTGCTTGGATTTTTCGACGGCGTTCATCTAGGACATCAAGAATTGATTAATCGAGCCAAAAAGATTGCTTTGCAACAAGATTTAAAATTGGCAGTCATGACATTTTTTCCGCATCCAAAGCAAATCATAGGGAGTGATCAAACACCGAAAAAATATATTACTCCTTTAGTGCAAAAAGCAAAAATCATGCAGGAATTAGGGGTGGAAACCTTGATAGTCGTGAACTTCGATTCCGCATTTGCTAATCTTTCCCCTTTTGGATTTATCCAGGAATATCTTTGTGGGTTTAAATGCAAACATGCCGTCGCTGGTTTTGATTTTCGTTATGGGTATAAAGGGGAAGGAAATATGGAAAAGCTGAAAATCGAAGGAAAGAGATTTTTTGAAGTGACGGAAGTCGAGAAATTTGAAATTGCACACGAAAAAGTGAGTTCGACGATGCTTAGGAACTTGATTGAGAATGGAAGGTTTGCTGATATCCCGGCATATCTTGGCACATATTTTCAAAGTCACGGGACAATCAATTCCTCCTATTTCCGTTCCAAAAACCATCAACACTTCCTAGTTACATTATCAGAAGCATTTCTGACACCTCCACCAGGGGTTTATTTAATCGAGATGCAAAACGACGGAAATGTTTACGAGGGGATTGCCTATCAAACAATGGAGGAATCCAATCAAGAGAGTTGGCATTTACAGTTCAATGATTATCTTCCCTTAGAAGATATGAAGATTCATATCAAGTGGAAATGTGAAAGCACAAAGAAGTTGAATCAGATGACAGATATGCGGGCCGTCTATTAAGAGAGAGCAGGCCATCAAAAGATATGGTCTGGGGCAGGGCAGCAGTGAGAATAAACTGCTGCCCTATCTGTAAGCATAAGCGCCAATATGAAGAAGCGAAGAAATCAGGAGCGTGGGTTTAGAACCTCTTCTAGCAGATATTTTAAACACGAAGCCATCAATTTGAATTTTCTATACTAAGGCTTGCTTTGGGTATGGTCCATTGAAAGAGGGAGTACTGTACTGTTTTCAATTGTGATAATCAAGACTGTTGCTCGGTTACAGCCCTTGGGAAATAAATGTAAAAAGAGGTGTGAAGTGATGGTGCAGATGGAAAAACAAAACCATGAAGAATCCGAACAAACCAATCTATTAGATTATGAAAAGATTGTTGCTTCCAAGGAGTTTCAGCAGATGCTTTCCGGTAAAAAGAAGTTTGTCATCTCTTTTACGATTTTTTTTATGGGATATTCCCTGCTTTTGCCCTTCTTAGTTTTTTATACAGATATCCTGGATCACACTTTCATTGGAGACATAACATGGGCGTGGGTGTACGGTGTATCGATTACCGTTATGTCTGTATGGGTTTGCAGCATGTATGTAAGGAAATCGGAGAAAATTGATAAGCAAATACAAGAAATCATCGAGAAAGAAGGGCTTTGATTTATGAATTGGACAGTGGTAATTCTATTTGCGCTTATGTCGATAGGCACCCTTTTTATAACGTATTACGCTTCCAAAAAAACGAAAACGGCAGGCTCATTTTATACGGCCGGGGGCGGGTTGACGGCCAGGCAAAATGGACTTGCGTTGGCAGGGGATTTTATGTCGGCTTCCACGTTTTTAGGGTTGATTGGAGCATTTTCCTTAACGGGGTATGATGGCTTTTTCCTGATGTATGGGGCACTTGTTTCATTCCTGGTCGTATTATTCCTGGTGGCTGAACCATTAAGGAACTTAGGGAAATATACACTGGCTGACATGGTGACCACGAGGTTCAAATATAAACAGGTCAGGGGAGTGACCGCTTTTAATACGCTGGTGATATCAGTCATGTACATGCTGGGGCAACTAGTTGCAGCAGGTGCTTTATTCAAATTACTCTTAGACATCCCGTATAATACATCTGTAATCATCGTAGGGATTGCCATGTTGGTTTTTGTTCTATTTGGAGGAATGACGGCGACGAGTTGGGTGCAGATCATTAAAGCCATCCTGTTAATCGGCGGGGTATTCATATTATTCATGATTGTCATGTGGAAAATGAATTTCAATTTCATCGGGATTTTCACGGATATGAAAACAGCGACACCTATGGGTGCAGATTACCTGAAGGCAGGTATTAAATATGCCAGTGGGTGGGATGCAGCATCCTTGTCACTAGGCCTTATTCTAGGGACAGCAGGTCTGCCTCACATATTAATTCGTTTTTTGACCGTCCCCAATGCTCAAGTGGCAAGAAAATCGGTTGTGTGGGTGATGTGGATCATGGGGGCTTTTCACATCATGGTCATTTTTCTTGGATTCGGTGCAGCGAAGTTGGTTGGAACATCAAATATTATGGCCGCTAACCCAGCGGGAAACATGGCTGCTCCCCTATTGGCCAAACTTGTGGGCGGCGACATCTTATTCGCCTTTATTGCAGCCGTGTCCTTTGCCACGATACTCGCAGTAGTGGCGGGAATCGTTTTAACAGGTGCTACGGCATTTTCACATGATTTTTATAACGAAATATTAAAAGATGGAAAAGCGACGGAAAGACAGCAAATGACCATGGCAAGATGGGCATCCGTTGGTGTGACCGCACTTTCAATCGTTTTATCATTAGGTCTGCAGGAATTCAATGTAGCATTTTTAGCGTCGATTGCCTTTACATTGGCCGCCAGTTCAAATTTGCCAGTCATCCTTCTTACGATCTATTGGAAAAACTTCAATAAAACAGGTGCCATAGTCGGAATGATGACTGGTCTTTTTGGTACACTTATACTCGTAGCATTAAGTCCGAATGTCTGGAACCCGGTCCCGGGAGCAACCATCATTACAGGCGACCCCATTTTCCCGTTGAATTCACCAGGAATCGTGTCCATTCCACTTGGCTTTTTGGCATGCTACTTAGGTGCCTTGTTCGGTAACCGTCAAACTAATGTGAAAGCGATTACAAATGATAATTTTAATGAAATCCTCGTAAAGTCCAATACGGGCCATGACGTTAAAGGTGTCGTGCGACATTGAATGATGATCGATTTTGTTAACGTCCATGTGAATCCATGGGAGAAAAAGCAGCCCTTCTGAATAGAGGCTGCTTTTTTTCTTTTTATCCGAGAATCCATCCAGTTTAATAGGGGATTGATAAATCAAAAAGAAGATTCGGGGAAACTGGGTAACTCATTCAGAAAAGGTTTCTAAAAATTTGACGGCACCTTTGGAAAGATAACGTTCTTCGAGCCAGATAAGTGCGGCTTCCGATTGTACTTCACAATCTATGAATTCGACTATTTTTATACCTTGGGTTGAAAACGATTTGGATGTGGTACGTGGCATGATGGTAGCACCTATTCCTTCTTTCACTAATGATAGAATCATCGCTGCATCAGGACATTCACAAACAATGGTGGGTTCAAATCCATGTCTGAAGCATTCATCCACTATCAGTTCATAGGTACCTTGACCACTTACCCTATGCAGCAATAATAGGGGGAATTCCTTAATATGTTTAAATTCAATGGTGTCTGGAATATCCCATTCTTTTGGGATGACAAGTACAAAGTCTTCCGGTGGAAGGTGAATCGATGAGAACTGCTTACCGTTAATTGGAAGTCGTACGATAGCTAACTCGATTTCCCGGTTTAGTAAACCTTCCGTCATACGAAATGTATCCCCTTCCATTAACTTGAAACTTATTTCAGGGTATTTTTCTCTAAACGTTCTCATCCTTTGCGGAATGTAAGAAAAGCAAGTTTTTACTGACCCGATGGATAGAGTGCCCTTTAGCCCTTTACTGACTTCCTTCACTTCCAATAGTGTTTCTTCAAACTGGTTTAATAGAGCTTCAGCTTTTTTATAAAGGACCTTGCCAGTTTCAGTGAGTTCAAGTTTCTTTCCGTTCCGATCGAAAAGTTTTTCACCGATTTCCATTTCCATTAATTTTAGTTGCTGGCTAAGAGGTGGTTGAGCCATATGTAATTTTTTTGCAGCTTTAGTTACTTGCTCTTCCTGAACAATCGTCACAAAATACTTTAGTTGCCGGATGTCCATTTTATACACCTCATACATATGATTTTCATATACATATTCAATTTTTTAAGTATTTTATATATATCTTAACACATGGTATATTTTGTTAAAGTAATTAATTGAATTTTTTGAATTTATTTGTAAGCGCTTCATTCATATGGAAACTAAAGGAGGATACAATCATGCCGGTAAAAACAGGTGAAGAATATATTAATAGGGTAGACAAAGCAAAGGCGAATGTATGGATCAATGGAGAGCAAGTACAAGATAAGATCAGTGAACATCCAGCTTTTAAAGGAGTCATGAAAACTCAGGCTGAATTATATGACCTTCAGCATGATTCCACGAAAGAAGACATCATGACTTATACCTCACCTACTTCCAAAGAAAGAGTAGGAACCTCATTCATGCAGCCTCGGACAAAGGAAGACCTCGCAAAAAGAAGAAAAATGATTCAAGAATGGGCAAGACATAATAATGGAATGATGGGAAGGTCCCCTGATTATATCAACAGTGGGATGATGGCGTACGGTTCAGCTGCGGATATGTTCGGAACCCAGGATTCGGCATTTGCAAAAAATATGAAAGATTATTATGAGCTCTGCCGGGAAAAGGATTTGTCATTGACACATACCCTGATTCAACCGCAGGTTAATAGGGGAGTTAGTGCAGCAGAGCTTCCGGACCCTTACATCGCAGCACGGATAGCAGGCAAGAATTCAGAAGGGCTTATTATAAAGGGAGCCAGATTATTGGCTACACAAGGCGGGATTACGGACGAAATCATGGTTTTTCCTTCCACACTGCTTAAGCAATCCGAAGAAGAAAACCCTTATGCATTCGCCTTCTCCATACCTAATAATACCCCTGGATTAAAATTCATCTGTCGTGAATCATTCGACTATGGTAAATCACATTTTGATCACCCACTCGGTTCACGATTTGAGGAAATGGATACAATTATCGTTTTTGATGATGTAGTCGTTCCTTGGAATCGCGTGTTTGCATACGGGGATGTCGGCATTTGTAACCAAGCGTATAATGAGAGCAATGCGGTTGTTCATATGACCCATCAGGTGGTATCGAAGAATATCGTCAAAACTGAGTTCATTCTGGGGATTCTGCAACTAATGGTAGAAACAATCAATATTGGGCAATACCAGCATGTTCAGGAGAAAATTTCGGAAGTCATTATAGCGCTTGAAACGGTAAAAGCTTTCATTACAGCTTCGGAGGCAAATGCAAAAGTGGATAAATGGGGCATAATGACACCTGATTTCACACCGTTAAACATTGCCCGTAATTATTATCCGAAGATTTACCCTAGGTTCAGTGAAATCATGCAGCTACTTGGAGCCAGTGGATTAATGGCGATACCAAATGAAGCGGATTTCAATTCAGAGCTTCGACCGGATTTAGATAAATATCTTCAAGCAGCCAATGGAGGAGCGTATGAAAGGGTTGAATTGTATCGTCTTGCATGGGATGTATGCATGAGTTCATTTGGAACAAGGCAAACGTTGTATGAACGGTTCTTTTTTGGGGATCCGATACGTATGGCAAGCGCTTTATATAACGGCTATGATAAACAGGAATATGTGGATCGTGTCAAGGAGTTCTTAAACCGTTCAGAACATCTTGCTGAAATCGACCGAGCACGGCTGTAGTTTCATATCATTTCATATTTAAAGGCCTTCCTGTTGATCGGGAAGGCCCTTAAATATGAAACCGGAAGTTCAGGTGTTCATTTATATCTGTTATGGATATTGTTCTTTTTATATGTGCCAAAATCACTGAATTCGGAAAGCTCCATGGAAAGGGCTAGATATCTCTTAGAAAAGAGGGCTGCCAAATGGGATTCCATCGTTTCGAAAAGTTTATCACATACTTTGGTTTTATCACTTTCATGGCGTCCAGCGCCAATTTTAAGTATGGCATGAACAAACGCATCATCCTCAGAACCATCGGCGACCCGATAATGCTTCAATTCTATGGCCCGGGAGCGAATGCCGCCAATTGGAAAGATGGAAGGATAGGAGATCAGGACATCATTCATCTTCTTTAACAACTCGTCAATCTGGATTTCATCTTTAATATTGTCCGTATATTCTATAATAATATGAGGCATGTGATTAATTCCTTCCATTGAGATGGATTTTTAGGTGCGACGATTCCTGGCCTGAGGTAAAAGATCATCACCGACAATTGTGCTAATGAGTTTTCCGATCCCTTCAATTTCAGTGGTGATTTCATCGCCTACAGCGGTATCCGCCAATCCTTCAGGTGTGCCGGTCAATATGATATCTCCAGGACTCAATGTCATGAAGCTGCTGAAATATTCTATTAAATCAGCAATGCTGAAAATCATGTCTTTCGTGTTGCCTTCCTGAGTCAATTTTCCGTTGACGTAAGTCCTGATGGCAAGATTCGAAGGATTTGGAATATCTTCAGCGTCCACTAGCCATGGGCCAATGGGGGTGCATGTATCGCGATTTTTGACCTTTAAGTTCGGTCTGTAGTAATTCTCGAGATAATCCCTAATTGCAAAATCATTTGCAATTGTATAGCCACTTACATACTTAAGTGCTTCTTCTTTTTTTATGTTTTTCGCCCTTTTACCGATGACGACAGCCAATTCACATTCATAATGCATATAAGCTGCATCAGCAGGCCGTCTTGTCTGTCCCCGGTGGCCGATAAAGGTATTGGGACCTTTTAAGAACGCGAGGGGTTCTTCCGGCGCTTTAAAAGCAAGCTCCTTTGCATGATCTGCATAATTCAAGCCGAGCGCGAACACAGTACGGGGCTCCACTGGGGGAAGCCAAACAACATCTTGCTCGTCGACAATCCGGCCATCCGTTAATCGGAGCTGTCCATTATATTCACTTGCAAGATGTATGGCACCCGCATAGGCTACTCGAGCTCTCTTCATAAAATCCCCTCCAATGATAGTTTTTCTTCGGGTATTATTGAATTTTCCAAATAACCGATTTCGTCTATTTCAATTCTAATTTGATCATTGGCTTTTGCGAGGGGGGCATTCTCTGGAACACCAACTAAAAGAACGTCACCTGAATTCAATGTCATGAAGTCTGTTACATCCTCAATAAGGCGGGAAATGGAACGAATTAGATTTGAAGTTGAATTTTCTTGCTTTAGCTCTCCATTTATATATACCCGGATTCCTAAAGAATCGGGATTGGATATCGATTCTTTGGATACGACCCAGGGCCCGACCGGGCAAAATCCATCACGGGCTTTATGTCGAATGGCAGGTCGGTAAACGCTTTTATGCGGGATGCTGATATCATTGGCGATCGTAAAGCCTTCTATATAATCCAATGCATGTTCTTTCTTGACCCTTGTCGCTGTTTTACTGATTACAATACCAAGTGCCGCCCCGATTTCCAATTCAAGTATGCCTTTTGGAAGGGGAACCGGATTTAAAAAAGAAGAAAATGTGTTTCTAGGTTTAATATAAAGAATCGGCCCTTTAGGAGGCTCATTATAAGGAGGGTGGTGAAATTCATCCTTCAAGGCCTCCAATGTTCCTTTATAGTTTAATAATGTTCCATATACGGTTCCTGAAATAGGGATATCCAACTTTATTTGTGAAACCTCATATTTTTTTCCATTCATTAAAATATAGCGGTTTGATAATATTTCTATCTCTTCAGAATAATCTGATTTTTGTAGCTTCACTCTTGCTTTTGTCATGGACACTCACCCCTTGAATTTTATTAATCATATATGATATCGTATATGATTTTTTGTATAAGTTCAACATTTTTAGATTATTCAGTATAATTAGACAAAAATTGTTAGAAAAAAGATTGGATTCAACAGAAATATGCTTTGAACATTTAGTTAGTATGGAACTAGCAATTCAATTGAAAAATTGTGAATGGGGGATGTTCCGATGATGAATGGAAAAGAGTATTTAGAAAGTTTACGAGATGGAAGAACAGTATTCTTAAACGGTGATAAGGTCGATGATGTGACAACACACCCAGCATATCGCAATTCTGCCAGGTCAATTGCCCAACTATACGATGCTCTCCATGATCCAGTCACTGCACCGATTTTAACGGCAAAGACAGAAGAAGGCCATAGAACCCATAAGTTCTTCATGGCCTCAAAAAATGCAGAAGAACTTCTTGAAGCTAGAGATGCCATAGCACAATGGTCAAAACTAAGTTATGGATTCATGGGTCGTACCCCCGATTATAAAGCTGCTTTCACAGGGTCACTGGGACCATTTGCCGACTTTTATAAAGGATTTGAAGAAAATGCGAAAAGATGGTATGAAAAATCCACAAGGGATGTGCCATTCTGTAACCATACAATTATAAATCCGGCAATGGACAGGAATAAACCACTCCATGAAAACAAAGAAATTTTTGTACGTACAGTGGAAGAACGGGATGATGGAATAATCGTAAGCGGCGCCAAAATGGTTGGGACTTCTGCCGCGCTTACGAATTATAATTTCGTCGCTAATTATTCTCCTGTTGATCTTGGGGAAGGAGATAGAAGCCATGCATTGATTTTCTTTGTACCGATGAATGCGCCTGGATTGAAAATGATCAGCAGGCAGTCGTTTGAAGAAACCGCTGCAAAGACAGGCACTCCTTTTGATTACCCGCTTTCAAGTCGATTCGACGAAAATGATGCGGTCATCGTGCTTGATCATGTATTCATCCCATGGGAAGATGTATTTGCTTATAATAATGTGGACATTGCCAATGGATTTAGGGCCAAGACTGGATGGATGAACAGATATACTTTTCATGGGTGCACTCGGTATGCGGTTAAATTGGATTTTATGGCTGGACTTCTGATGAAGGCAACGGAAATGGCAGGAACGAATCAATTTAGGGGAGTTCAAGCCAATATTGGGGAAGTGCTCGCGTACAGGAATATGTTTTGGGCAATATCGACTGCGATGGCTACAGATCCGATGGAGGGGCCTAATGGCACTGTTCTGCCCAACAGCACATACGCTACTGCTTATAGGGTGTTCGCACCAATGGTCTGGCCAAAAGTGAAACAAATATTTGAACAGGTGGTAGCAGGCAATCTCATTCAACTCCCATCAAGCTCCAAGGACTTTCTAAACCCTGAGGTGCGACCGTATCTCGATAAATATTATAAGGGTTCAGGTGGGGTTTCAGCAGTAGAAAGGGTTAAACTGATGAAACTGATATGGGATTCCATCGGAACGGAATTTGGCGGCAGGAATGAGTTATATGAAATCAATTATGCGGGAAACCATGAAAATATCAGGCTTGAAACGATGAAAATGGCAGATTTAAATGGTCAATCGGATACATTCAAATCTTTTGTAGATCTGGCAATGAGCGATTATGACCTTCATGGCTGGACAAATGATAAGTGGATTAATGCCGAAACTGGTTTAAGTGCTAATTTGAACTAAATCGATAAAAAATTTCATACGAATGAATGCAGCCCATGATAACGGGAAATGTGGTTCGTAGTAGCATCCCTCCGGTTTTTCCATGACGAAAAAATGAATGCGTTTACATTTCTCTTGATAGCTAAGGTATGGAAAAAGTATAATATTATGTAAAAGGAAAGCCGGAGGGGTATCATGACGAATCTTTTGAATCTCAAGAATGATGAAGGTGAAATTCATTTAAATGATGAAAGGATGATCCTAACTTCCTCTTCGATTTTCGGCACCCTAAGAAAGGATTTGATCGAGACTATTGGATTTGAAAGAATGAAATTTTTTTTAATCCGTTATGGCTGGAATATCGGGGTCAAAGATGCAAAAAAGGCACTTAAAGGGGATTTGTCAAGTGTTAAGGAAATATTGAAACAAGGCCCCATTTTACATATGTTACAGGGCTATACAAAAGTTAAGACTACGAAATTGGAATTATCGATGGTGAATCAAGTGGATGTAGACTCCGTGAAGGTTGAAGGGGTGTGGGTGAACTCCTATGAGGCCGAGGAACACATTACCCAGACTGGCATCGCAAAAAGGCCAGTCTGTTATACATTGACGGGATATGCAAGTGGATTTTATTCTACGGTCTGCGGTCATGAAGTGATTTTTAAAGAAAGTGCCTGCAAGGGAGCAGGGCAAGCAGAGTGTAGATACGAAGGTAAATCCATACATTTATGGGGCAGGGAAATACAAGATGAGGTTAACTATTATAAAACGAAACCGATTGTTCAGGAACTAGCCTTAACGTATGAAATGCTGCTGGAAGAACGTAATAGCTTGTCTAAGGTGATGGATATTCATAATCTGTTGACAGAAGAGCTAATTAGCGGAAGAAACCTTCAATCTATAATGAGGATGGTTTATCAAAAAACTAAAATGCCTTTATTGATGGAGAATTTCCATAGCAATCAGGTTTATCATGCTGGATTTGACAACGGTAAGGCAACGGAGGTTAGAAATCAGCTAAAACTCAAATGGGAAAATGGTCCAGACACATTGGAGACCGGGAGTATCGTAACAGATGGCATTAAACTGCTTTATGCTCCCATTACGTTACAAAATCAAATTTACGGCTATTGTGCTTTTGCACTATCGAATCGTATTGAAGGTAAAACGAACCTGGAAATCAATCAAATGATTCTTGAAAGGGTGTCCATGGCCTGTTCCTTATTCCTCTTAAATGAAAAAAACAGTTTTGAAGCTCTTGAAAGGGTAAAGGGCCTATTTCTGGAACAAATATTAAATGGTGAATTTGCTTCTAGAGAAGAAATAATCAATAAAAGCATGTATCTAGACACTTCATTGGATCACCCTTTTACCATTGTTTTGTTAAGCTATCAAAATCCCTCCACTCAAAAGGTCGAGAATGATTATTTCATTCAGCAGAAAATCATCGAGGAGATTTATAGTTTTTTTAAAAAGCGGAATCAAGTCGTCTTAACGGCCTTAAGGGATGGCAATATCGTATTGCTTATACCTCTGCGGCCTGAAAATGAATCACAATCTTTAACTTACCTCAACCAGGAATGCATAAATCATTTATATGCCGTTTTTGGCGGATATCACTTTAAAATGGGAATCAGCACGATAAGTAATGAGTTGGAACGGGCTGATGAGGTTCTCCAAGAAGCTTTAACCGCTCTTAGAATGAACGAAGGGCATCGGAATATAATCAAATTTGAAGAGGTCGATCTACTTTCCATTTTAATGCATACTGGAAGTACTCCAGCCGTCCTTCAAAAAGCGGAGAAAATGATGGGTCCATTATTGTTGAAAGAAGATCCAAAAATGAATGAGCTATTGAAAACTCTCTATGTATTTCTGCAATGCGGCGGTAATCTCGAAAGTAGTATGAAAGCATTGAACATTTCAATGAGTGGTTTACGCTATCGGATCAAAAGACTCGAAGAACTTCTTGCCTGCCAGATAAGAAATCCTAAAAGTGCTTTTCAATTATATGCATCATTAGAAACCCTGTTAAATGCGAAAATGATAACCATTAGTTGATAGTGGGGCAATCAACTGTTTTAAAGCTACAATGTCAAATTTATATACATATAACGTTATGCATCTTACAACATGGGCGGTCCCATATAAGCAAATTCGTTAGTAAATATGTAATCTATCATGCAATGCGGCGAATAAGCTTATTTAAATCAAAAAAAAGAGAAAGATAAAAGGCATGCAGACTTCCACTTCAAGTGATTTATTTGCTTGTAGGGAGGGCTATGGGTATAATAAGTAGAGTAAATTCGATAGTAAGTTAAGCTATTTTTGGAGGGAAATTCCGTGAAAATTACAATAAAAGATGCTAGCAAATTCGTCGATCAAGAAGTTACCATTGGAGGCTGGCTTGCAAGCAAACGTTCCAGTGGGAAAATTGCTTTCCTTCAAATCCGTGATGGCTCTGGTTTCATTCAAGGAGTGGTCGTGAAAGCCGAGGTTGGTGAAGAAATTTTCGCTCGTGCGAAATCGGTTTCGCAAGAGACGTCCTTGTATATTACAGGTGTCATACAAAAGGATGAACGCTCTCCGTTCGGTTTTGAATTACAAGTGAAAGATATTGAAATCATTCATGAATCATCGGATTATCCCATTACACCTAAAGCACATGGTCCTGAATTCTTAATGGATAACCGTCACCTGTGGCTGCGTTCAAAACGTCAGCATGCTGTCATGAAAATCCGGAATGAAATCATCCGTGCTACATATGAATTCTTTAATGAAGAAGGGTTCGTTAAAGTCGATCCGCCAATTTTAACTGGAAGCGCTCCAGAGGGAACAAGTGAATTGTTCGCGACTAAATACTTTGATGAGGATGCATACCTATCACAAAGTGGTCAGCTCTATATGGAAGCGGCAGCCATGGCACTAGGGAAGGTATTTTCTTTTGGTCCTACTTTCCGGGCAGAAAAATCCAAAACAAGACGACATTTAATCGAGTTCTGGATGATTGAACCAGAAATGGCCTTCATCGAATTTAAAGAGAATCTCGAGGTTCAGGAACAATTCGTTACCTCCATAATTCAATCTGTATTGAAAAACTGTCAGCTTGAGTTGAATACACTAGGCCGTGACACAACAAAGCTTGAACAAATTAAAGCTCCTTTCCCACGGATTACATATGATGAAGCCATAAAGTTCCTTCATGAACAGGGTTTTGAAGATATCCAATGGGGTGATGATTTTGGAGCGCCGCACGAAACTGCAATAGCTGAAAGTTTTGATAAACCAGTTTTCATCACTCATTATCCAACCAATATCAAACCTTTCTATATGCAGCCAGACCCTGAGAGGGGAGAAGTCGTTCTTTGTGCCGATTTGATCGCTCCAGAAGGGTATGGGGAAATAATTGGCGGTTCAGAGCGGATTCATGATCAGGAATTGCTTGAACAAAGAATCAATGAGCATGGCTTGAGCGAAGAAGCTTACAAATGGTATATGGAATTAAGAAAATACGGTTCTGTACCGCATTCAGGCTTCGGTTTGGGGTTGGAACGTACGGTGGCTTGGATCAGCGGAGTTGAACATGTACGTGAAACCATTCCATTCCCACGTCTATTAAATCGATTATATCCTTGATCTCGTAATGAAACGGTTATCTTGTCATATTTGGCAGATAACCGTTTTTTGTTAAAATTATAAGCTTATTCGGAGAGCCATATTCATGTTATACTTAATTAGAGGTGTCCAAAAACATGAATAAAGAACATTTATATGCGTGGTTTAAGGAAGGAACGATAACGATTCCATCCTTTTTGTTGACTAACTATAAGACAATGGGACTAAACGAACAAGAAATGGTCCTATTATTACAATTGCAAAGCTTTATCGATAAAGGCAATCATTTTCCTGCACCATCCCAACTTTCTGACCGAATGACATTACAGGAAACGGAATGTCTATTCTTAATCCAGCGTTTGATTCAAAGGGGATTTGTGGAAATGGTGGTTGAAGGGAACCAAGAAATCGGTCAGGAAAAATATTCCCTTGATCCCCTATATGAAAAAATGATGGACTGTTTCTTGAAAACGTTGAAACAGGCAGAATCAGCTGAGGTGCAAAAAGCTGGGGAGAGCCTTTATACGATTTTTGAGAAGGAGTTCGGCCGCCCCTTATCTCCATTTGAATGTGAGACATTGGCAATGTGGATGGAGGATGATCACCAACCTGAAATCATTAAGTCAGCTCTTAGGGAGTCAGTCATTTCCGGAAAATTGAACTTCCGTTACATTGATCGTATTTTATTCGAGTGGAAAAAGAATGGAATAAAAACCTTGGAACAGGCAAGGGCGCAAGGACAAAAATTTAGAGTCCATCAAAAAAGGGACAGAAAGACAGAAACTGCACAACCATTGAAAGATGTGCCCTTTTATAATTGGCTTGAGCAGTAATGTAAATTGAAGGAGAACAAATATGTTGAATAAAGCTCAAATTCGATATTGTCTGGATACAATAGGTGAAATGTATCCGGATGCCCATTGTGAGCTGAATCACTCCAATCCATTTGAATTGGTGATTGCTGTTGCACTGTCAGCTCAATGTACGGATGTACTAGTCAATAAAGTCACTAAGGATTTGTTTCAAAAATATAAAACGCCTGAGGATTACATAAGCGTACCGATAGAAGAGTTGGAAAATGACATTCGCTCAATCGGTTTGTTTCGTAATAAGGCCAAAAATATTCAAAAGTTGTCACGAATGCTGATCGAAGAATACGGTAAGGTGGTTCCCAGGGATCGTGATGAGCTCGTTAATTTGCCTGGTGTTGGCAGAAAGACGGCGAATGTAGTCGTATCCGTTGCGTATGGTGTGCCTGCTATAGCTGTTGATACTCACGTAGAGCGTGTTTCCAAGCGTCTGGGTATATGCCGTTGGAAGGATAGTGTCCTAGAAGTTGAGAAAACGTTAATGACTAAAATCCCAAAGGATGAATGGTCAGTTTCGCATCACCGTCTCATATTCTTTGGACGCTATCATTGCAAGGCCCAGTCACCGAAATGTGAAACCTGCCCGCTTCTCGAATTATGCCGTGAGGGGCAAAAAAGAATGAAAAGGAAAGAGGCAAAGTGACGCAGTTCATATCCTTGAAAGTGCCTGCAGAATTAGAGCATCTTTTGTTTTTCCCTGAAAAGGAAACCATCTTGGAGAATGAGCACTATAAAAGATGGAGTGGATCAATCCCATTCGAGTCATTTCCATATGAGTTACTTTATTATAATAATGTAGAGTCGTATGCCCCTTGGACAAAGGGAGCGGAACATGTAAAGGAACTACTGGACAAGTGGAAGGAAATTGATTCTGAATGCAGCTCGTTATTTTCTGAACGAAAAGTGAATCAGACTTCGGGACTTATGAAACAGGGCATCAGTTTATTTTTAACTGCAGTCTTCTGGATGCATGGAAGGCCAGTGATATTGAGCTCTTTGCAGCGACAAATTGAATCCTTGAAAGATAATCCGGTAAACCTGGCTGAAAGGCTTTCTTTCATAATTGCAAGACCTGCTTTTTTCCATTCCTATAGACAGCTTAGTGAGTTGTTCCAGGAGTTTGAAAAACAATATGCGAAGTACTTGATCAAAAATAAGAACAGCAAAAAAAACGTCTAAGCTAAAAGCTTAGACGTTTTTTTAGTCAATCTTTGTTTTCTTTATCCTTGTCTTTATCTTTTTCTGGATCAGGGGCAGGGTTAGGGTCAGGGTCAGGAGTTTCACCTGGTTTTTCTTCCTCTACCGTTCCAGGGTCAGTGACGGCACCCCCGTCTTCAGCATTCTCATCGCCCTTATTGCCTTTTCCATCGTCAGGGTTGTTTCCATTTCCATTGTTATCAGTGTTTCCATTCCCATTGTTGCCATTGTTATTTTTGTCTTCATCTTTATTGCCTTTTTCGCCTTCAGCAGGAGTCTCTTCGGCCGGATCATCGCCTTCTGCCGGATCTTCAATATTGTCGTCTGTAGCCTCAGGGTCTTCCACTTGAGCAGGGATTTCCACAGATGTACTAGCCGGATCACTTTGTTGGCCATCCACTAAGGCAACCACAGAGAAGGTATATTTACTTCCAGGGTTTGGATTTGGGATCGTTAAACTAGTATCCTTCGATTTTTTTAACACACTCTGACCGCCGCCATCAACGGACATCAGAACTTCGAATTTTGTATCTCCATCACCTTTAGGATATGACCATGATAGATTGATTTCATTACTTTCTTGATTGTAAGAAGCGTTAATGCTAGGTTTGTCGATTTTCTCATATTCTGTAGTCACTTGTGTTGGCTCGTGACCCTTTACATAATATTCATAAGTGATTTTACTGCTTGGTGTGTATTCATTGGCTTTAACAGCCGGATTCGAACCTTTTATGACTCCAACCTTTACAACACTGTCCGGTTGATCAAAGTCTTTCGTTGCTTTTGACTGAGCCATATGTTCCATCAAACTCTTAAAGATCGATTTAGGAATCCGTTGAGATGAATCGCCAAGATACTCCATCTTTTTACCTGCTGCATTATCATAACCAGCCCATATCGCGACTGTATAATTGGTTGTATAACCTGCCATCCAGCTATCTTTTACACCGGAAGATGGGATGTTGTTTGCTGCACGCTGTTCTGGCGTGAAATTGGTTGAACCAGTTTTACCGGCTATAGGCAGACTAGGTATGTTCGCTAATCTTCCTGTTCCATAACTTTCATTCAAGACGCTTTTCAACATGTCGGTCACGATGAAAGCTGTGGAATCTTTCATGACTGGTTTCGATTCCGTCTTGTTTTTGATGGTTGTTTTGTCACGTAAAACAATCTTTTTAACACTATGCGGTTCATTATAGATACCATTGTTTCCGAATGCACTGTAAGCACCGGCAAGTTCTAGTGTAGAAACATCCTTACCGCCGCCCAATGCAGCTGATTCGGTGATTTCCTTTTCAAAAGGAATGCCAAGGTCAACGGCAAAATCACGCGCCCTGTCCAGACCTACCTCTTGAAGCGTTTTTAAAGCTGGAATATTCAATGACCGTGCTAGTGCTTCACGAATGGTAACTGTGCCATAATGGCGCCCTGAAGCATTTTTAAGCGGTGTTCCATTACTATACCTATATTCCTCGTCTTTAATCTGTTGGTAAGTGGACCAATTTAAATATTCTACAGCAGGACCATAATCCAAAATTGGCTTAATGGTCGAACCAGGTGAACGCTTGGCATCCGTGGCATAATTCCAGCCGCGTTTAACCGTAGTGTTCCTGCCGCCGCCGACAGCTTTAATTTCACCAGATTGCGTGTCAAGTAAGGTGACTCCAGCTTGAAGATCTTCACTTGGGTAATTGATGATTTCATCACTGTTCAACATTTTATAGACATATTCTTGGGCATCCTTATCAATAGTCGTTTGGATTTCCAAACCATCGGTAAAGACGTTATAGTCCCCCATATCTCCGACTTCTTCAATTACCAAATCGATGAATGCATCATAAGCAGTCGTATCGATTTGGCTCTTATCGATTTCTTGAAGTCCTTCTGTTATATCGATGCTTTGTGCATCTTTCATTTCCTTTTCGGTGATATATCCATGTTTATTCATTAAATGTAGGACAATGTCACGGCGTTCTTTTGCACGTTCAGGATATTTATAAGGGTCATAACGGCTTGGGCTTTGCGGTAATCCTACAAGCATGGCCGCTTCGTTTAATTTCAATTCGTTTAGATCTTTTCCATAATATGTCCGGGAAGCAGTTAAGACCCCGTTAGCACGGTTTGCGAAGAAAATCTTATTCACATACATTTCGAAAATTTCTTCTTTTGTATATTTTCTTTCTAGCTGTATGGAAAGCCACATTTCCTGCACTTTCCTTTTAATGGTCTTATCAGGTGTTAGATAAGAACGTTTGATAACCTGCTGGGTCAATGTACTTGCACCCTCTGAGCCGAATCCGTTTTTGACGTTGGCTATGACGGCACTGCCCAGACGTAATAAGTCCACCCCGTGATGTTCATAAAAACGGGAATCTTCCGTTGCCAGGAATGCCTCTTCGACAAGATCAGGTATGTCTTCATAATTCACATAATCCCGGTTTTCTGTGCCGACTTCAGCTAGCAATTTACCATTTTCATCGAGTATTTTGGATGTGACGGGATCTTTCAAAAGCTTTTCATCAAGTTTTGGAGCGTCGCTTATAAAGTAAGCCATTGCAGCTCCTCCGGCAACCAAGCCAATTATTCCGATTGTTACGAGTATAAGGAAAATGCGCTTAAGCATATTGGCCGGCTTCTTAGGACCTTTCTTCGGTCCTTTATTTTGTGTCTGCCCCTGCTTTCGGCGCTCTTCTCTAGTATTATATTTTTCAGCCATTACAGCTAACCTGCCTTTCTAAAAAAACTAAAAATTTTCTGAGATGAGCGAATCTACTACTTTAATATAGTCAATTCTCGGTTGAAAGCCAAGAGTAATCTTTCGTGAACTGCTTTCAACCTCTTGAAGAGTTATAGATTTGCGCCCGCCGTCTTTCATTCTCTTCCAATAATAATTCAGTTGTTCAGAACTCATCAAATATATATCATCCATGACGGAAAAGCGGATGATGACAAATGCAAGTCCGTCATGCTGAACGATCTGTTTCATATGTTCAATTTGATGGTCATGAAAATTCTTCAGAGGGAAGGAACTGCTGTTTTTCGTTTCCTTTGCCTCAAAATCAATGTACTTTCCTTTATAAACACCGTTGTAATCAGTGGTCGATGCTTGTTTGAAGTAGGCTTCTTTAATGACTGCGGCACTTCTCTTCGGGTAGTGGACATCGACAATTTGAATAGGTGTCGGTTTTTTATGAATGACGGCAATGCCGTGTGCTAAATAATATTGATTGGTTTCGTTCAAATCGTCTTCCAATGTTTTTCCCCGATTGCTATAACTGACTTTTTTTAGTGGGCCTTCCTTTTCTTCCATAGCCTGCGGTACAAATCTTCGCCCGTTGGGATAATGAAATGCCACTTTTACCCCTCCTTTTTTTCACTTATCTATATTAGCAAAAAAAGAATCCCATATGTGAATAAAAAGAATTGTTTCTTAGAACGATAGGATTTATGTACAACTATATGTCACAATTCATCGCTAAAGAAAGGCGGATGACCCATATATGCGAATGTTCCAAACAGAAAAGCAATTGCTTCTTTCGATAAAAGCCCAAACGGCGAAAGGGAATAGGGATAATATATCAAGAACTAAGGCATATGAACAATTTTTCAAGACGCATCCTGAAATACAATGGTCTTTTTTGGCAGGAATGGTTTCAAGGAATGCAGGTTGGAATATGTGTGACCTTGAAGGTATTTGGTTCTCCCAGTTGCTTAGCCTTAAATACAGGCATCACTTATTCCTAACATATGAAGAAGCCAATTGGAGAATATTCCAAGATGCTTATCCGCAATTACTTCTCTATCATTATTCGACGAAGTATAGACGTCCTTTGTTTCACTTAGGTCATTATTTTTTTATTACTAAATTCATGATGGAGGAATGGAATTCTTTTTGGAAACACGGAAATCGCGAAAAACTAGTCACTGCGCTTATAATAAATGAACAAAATATCATTGAAAAACCGGTCATTAAAAAGCAATCTTTCGTTTTCCATTCTTTATTATTTTTCCTGCAGGACTGGATGCACTTTAGCACTGTATTTTTTCCTACCTGCAATGGAAGACTGTATGGTTCGTCCGTTTCTCATTTTAGAAACATCGATGAAAGGATTAAATTGGGGAAAAGATTGGCTGGTCTTTTATTTTCTAAAGAGTTGTTTCCGCTCTTTTATGAATTTTCCTGCCGGACTGAGCCAACTGGAGCCAGATATGATTATGAACAATATCGAAAAAAGCCTAGGTACCATGAAACCCCTATGCTCCGGAGAGTTTATCCATTGATTCATCATCAAGCAGGAGATACGGTACAATGGGATGAGAATAAAAGGATAAAAAAGGATTGGTTTATTGAACCCCGATGGGAAGAAGACCCGCAAATGACTGATTGGTTTGACCATAAACAAAAACAATTGCACAAAGTCGTACTGATCAAAAATTTACTTTTTTGAAAAGAAAAACAAGGAAGGCCTCGTTTAAGCCTTCCCTGTTAATGATGCACGTATTTAAGTTTTACGTTGAGGGGCGGTTTTCTCCATCAAGTTTTGGGTTCCCCGTTCCTGCCTTCTTAGTGGGCGGCTTTTGTCGTTTTTCGTATCCTTGCTCTTTGCTTTCATTCGACTGCATAAAATCACCTCCTGTCTGTATTTTTGTTTAAAACTCCATTCTTCATTCTGCCATTGTTGTCGAAGGGCATAATAAATTAAGTGAATTGCACTTTCTTTGCCGATTCCCTTCTAGTTTTGTCAGCCTTGAAGGGCTTTCCGATAAAAAAAAGAATAGTACAGGTAAAGAATGGGGAGGGATCAGCATGGTCAATAAAAGTGTCGCAACAGAGGAAATATTGAGGATGATAGCTGAGATCAGTACCAGCCTGGATCGTTTGGAAATTTCATATGGTGAAACTGTTAATACAGTTCGGTGCAAGCTATGGGCAGAGCAATATACATTAGTGAATGATGCCCAGGAAGCCATTGAGAAAGCCGAGGAATATTGGGTGAATACTGAAGGTGAAAACCATTCCTTCTCATTCGTTCCGGAGAAATCAATTAGAACGCACAATGTTTTGACTGCTCAGGTATAAGCCGACTGGATATCCTTTTATAAAAAACTGGATTATAATAAGGGAAACAAATGTACGGAGGAATATATTTTGCAAAAAGAAAAACTACAGCTATTAACGGAACAATTAATACAATATACATCCCAAGCGGATGAAATCTATGAAGGTGTACGCGAGGAAGGAAAAGAAAAGGATTTCTTCTCAGAAGTTAAGCCGTTTGCAGATAAGGTCAGGTCCGTATGCATCGAATGGGAAATTGGAATGAAGGAGTGGATGAAAGTAACGGAGTTTAAGCATCTTTTCCCCGAGCAAATCGAACAAACCGCTCATAACCTTTCTGATGTAGCCGTTCAGGCATTTTTTCCAAAAACCAGTTACAAGCGATTTAAAAGTCATGTCCAATCGGTTGAATATATCCTTAATAATGTAAAAGCGGAAATCGATCGGATTTTATCATAAAAAACACCTACACTTTATTTCCTCTTTTTTCATATATTATCAGAACCATGTAATGAAAAAAGAGGAGGGCTCATTGAATATGATGAGATCCGGTTTTAACCAAGTCTCCCCAAATCAAGGACAGTATCCTCAATCAATGCCGGAATATTGGGGAGGGCACCAGCAGCCAATGCCTCAACAGAATAATCAACTTTATGAACCATTTATGTATCCATATCATCCCCAGAATACAGGGGGCTATATGACGCCATATCATGATCCTTATCAGCAGGCGGCCTATCACCCCTTCCAACCAGTTCCGCAGCAGGCGATGCCTGTGGGAACTTTTCCGGGCAACAGTGTAATGCAGCCAATGCCTCAATATCCGCAAATGCAGCCAATGCAGTCCAATCAGCAACCGCAGCCTCAGCCGCAAGCTTTCAGCCCGTTTGATAACCCGTTACAGCCTGCTAAACGACCACCGCAAAGTCAACAGCAGGCATATAATCCTTATCCAAAGCAACAGTTCATGCAAAAACCGCAGCCATCAGGGATCAAATCGGTCATGAATCAATTCAAAACACAGGATGGATCAATGGATATAACGAAGATGATGAATACAGCTGGACAAATGATGAATACAGTTTCTCAAGTGTCTTCGATGGTCAAAGGAGTAGGGGGCTTCTTCAAAGTATAGATGGTGAATAAAGTAAAAGCAGACTTACAAGTGACCCAGCCACTTTATTAAGTCTGCTTTTAAAATTGCTCAATTGATCTCAATTCGATTTCCTTTAATTTTTGGTAGGTGAAGCGTAAGGATGCCATCGCGATGCCGTGCGGTTACTTTTGCTTCATCAATCGGTTTTGGAAAGGAAATGGTTCGTGTTATGTTACCTACAGAAACTTCCTTTTGAAACATTCCTTGAGTCTTAAGTTGTTTGTGTCGCCTATCACGCTTTGCCGTTATCGTTACAGCTTGAGTCAGCACATCAATTGATATTTGGCTGCGTGCAATTCCGGGCAAGGTAGCTTTAAGGATATATTCTGAATTCGTTTCATGAATATCAACCGGAAAGCTACGTTCTTTAGTCGAACTGAAGAAATCGTCTAGAGATTGCAGCATGCCTTTTGGAGGCCTTTCGGAAAACAGTCGATCCATTTTATTAATAAAATGGGTAAAGGGTTCTATTCGGTCCTGATTATTATTTTTTTCAGAAGAGGTCATCTCGGTGCTCCTTCCTAAAAATTCCTTTGCCTATAGGCTATGTGGGGACTGAAGATTTGTGAATGCACGGATGGGTTTTAGATATGGACATATAGGGAATAACGTTATGGAAAGAATAGTATAGGAAATGAGGGATATTATGACTGAAAATAGCAAGCTTTCCTACATAGATAACGGGAAAGGAACTAAAACGTTGTTGTTTATCCATGGATTTTGCGGAAGTCATGAATATTGGAGTGACATCATCGCTAAAGTTAAAGATGAATATCGTGTCGTTGCCGTTGATTTGCGAGGCCATGGTGCAAGTGAGGCAATAGGGGCATCTTTTTCGATTGAAGATATGGCTGCGGATATCGCATCATTCTTGGAAGATAGGGAAATCGATCAGGTTTATATGTTTGGCCATTCGCTCGGAGGGTACATCACCTTGGCGTTCGCAGAAAGGTTTCCTGGGAAATTGTCTGGTTTTTCACTCGTTCATTCAACTGCTTTGCCGGACGATGAAGCAGGTAAGGAAGGTCGATTAAAATCCGTCGAGAAAATTAAAAATGATGGAATTCCTGCTTTCATTGACGGACTTGTACCAAAGCTTTTTGCTAATTCAGATGATCCCCACATTGAACATACAAAGGAAATCGGTTATAAAACAAGTGAAAGTGGTGCAATCGGATCTTTGAATGCCATGAGGAACAGGACTGATAGAAATCATGTACTCAGAGATACGAAGCTTCCGGTTTTATTGGTTGCAGGTGAACAAGATAAGGTAATACCAGCTGAAAAAACCTTTTCTGTTAAAGGAAGTCATATTAAAGAAGTAATCCTTGAAGGAAGCGGCCATATGGGAATGCTGGAAGCTCCAAGCAGACTAGCCGAAGAAATCATTCGCTTTGTCAAATGAATGAACTAAAAAAGACTGAGCAGGAAACGATGTGTCGCCGTTTCCTGCTTTTTTTTTGGGAAAGGAAATAGTTTCCCTTTTGCATAGAACGTTCATTCGGTAGAATAGGAAGTATGAGGTGGTTATATGAAACTGCGAAAAAATTTACAAGAGGTCATCAATGATTTAAAAACCAATGAGGATTTTAATGATAATATCGTACATTGGCAGGTAATTGAAGCAAAAGAGGCAAAACACGTTCCATTTCCCGATCGAATGAATGATAAGATCAAGCAGGCCCTCGAAAAACGAGGGATAACTGGGTTGTATACCCATCAGGCAACTGCATTTGATGCAGCTGTGAGTGGCAATAGCCTTGTAGCAGTCACTCCAACGGCCTCTGGTAAAACATTATGCTATAATTTGCCGGTCCTTCAAAAAATACTTGAAGATGAAAAAACAAGAGCGCTATATATTTTTCCGACAAAAGCGCTGAGTTATGATCAAAAAAGCGAATTGAACGAAATGATTCATGAAATGGATGCAGCGATAAATAGTTATACATATGATGGGGACACACCTTCCAACATCCGGCAAAAAATTCGCCAAGCTGGGCATATCGTGATCACCAATCCAGATATGCTTCATTCCGGAATCTTGCCGCATCACACAAAATGGGTCTCTTTATTTGAAAACTTGAAGTATGTGATCATCGATGAACTCCATATTTACCGCGGTGTTTTCGGAAGTCATACGGCAAACGTCATAAGAAGGTTAAAGAGGATCTGCAAGTTTTATGGAAGCGACCCTGTGTTCGTCTGTACTTCTGCTACGATCAATAACCCAAAAGAGCTGGCTATGGAGCTAACGGAAAAAGAAATGGTCCTTGTCGATAATAACGGGGCACCGAGTGGAAAAAAACATTTTGTGTTTTACAATCCGCCAATTGTCAACAAACCGTTAAACATTCGAAGGAGTGCCGTTTTGGAGGTCAGGAAGCTTGCAAATCAATTTTTGAAAAATAAAATTCAAACGATCGTTTTTGCTCGAAGCAGGGTTCGTGTAGAAATTCTATTGACCTATTTACAGGAACTTGTGTCAAAGCAATTGGGGCCGAAATCGATCAGAGGTTATCGTGGAGGCTATTTGCCAACACAGCGTAGAGAAATTGAGCAGGGCCTAAGGGATGGCTCCATTTATGGTGTTATATCTACGAATGCGCTTGAGTTAGGGGTCGATATTGGCCAGCTCCAGGTTTGCATCATGACAGGTTATCCTGGATCGATATCGAGTGCCTGGCAACAGGCCGGCCGCGCAGGTAGAAGGCATGGAGAAGCCCTTATCATCATGGTCGGCAGTTCTAGTGCCCTTGATCAGTATATCGTACAGCACCCTGATTATTTCTTTACCAGGAATCCAGAAACGGCAAGAATCAATCCTGATAATCTTTTGATCATGGTTGATCATGTAAAATGTGCCGCATATGAGCTGCCGTTTAAAAAAGGCGATACCTTCGGAAAAACAGAGATTATGGACGTTCTGGAATTTCTTACGGAAGAAAGGGTTTTGCACCAAAATGGGGACAAATGGCATTGGATGAACGATGCATTTCCCGCAAGCAATATCAGTCTTCGTTCTGCGGCACAGGAAAATGTCGTGATCATTGACCAAACCAATGCCCCGAATAATCGGGTAATTGGAGAGATGGATACGTTCAGTGCAATGACCCTTCTACACGATGAAGCCATTTATTTGCATCAGGGAATACAATTTCAAGTGGAAGAACTGGATTGGGAAGAAAAGAAAGCATTCGTACGTGAGGTCAATGTGGACTATTATACGGATGCAAACCTAGCTGTTCAGTTGTCTGTATTGGAAGTGGATAAACAGCGCACTTTCGCTTCCACAACAGCTGCTTTTGGCGATGTCGCCATCCGGGCGATGCCTACGATATTCAAAAAAATCAAATTTGAAACGCATGAAAATATTGGATCAGGGCCAATCAGTCTGCCAGAAGTGGAACTACATACGAGTTCGGCCATGCTTTCCATGGAGCCTGATATATTTGAATGGGACGAAAATCGGATCGAGCAAGGAATGATTGGTGCTTCCCATGCGCTTAATTACATGATTCCGCTATATGTCATGTGCGATCCACATGATATCCATGTTTATCCTCAGGTTAAGGCCGCGCATAATGAAAAACCAACCATTTTTATCTATGATAGTTATCCAGGAGGCATTGGGTTAAGTGATAAAGTATATGAAAACTCTGAGATCATTCTACTTGAAACCATATCAATGATCGAAAATTGTTCTTGTGATAACGGCTGTCCTTCCTGTATAGGAACGGAATCCGCTACGAAAACGGCCAAGAGTGACGCAAAACAGTTATTGGGTCAATTTTGTCAGGAAAAACGATCATAGGGAGCGGGAATTAGGGAAGAGAGGTGTAGTTTATGTCATTAAAAAATAAATTGAACCGTATGAAAACGCATATGAACCTAGAGAAAGTGGATCATCCTTCTCCGGTGGAGGAAAATATCGGGATTGTGAATGAAGATATTCCTTTTCTTGAAAAATGGCTGGAGAACGATACCGTACCCTATCATTTCGATGATGACTATTGTTTCATTAGGGAGGTCCGCTATCCTTTAAATCATAAACATGGATTATATGCCTTTTCTGAATTGAAAAAAATCGTAAACGAATGGAATCAAACTTCATTGGAGCATCCCCTTTCCGCTAGAGGTGTGAATAGTGAGGACCTTTTTTTCTTCGATACGGAAACAACAGGGCTTGGCGGTGGTGCAGGTAATACCATTTTTTTACTTGGTTATGCCTATTTAGAAGGCGAAGAAGTGGTCGTGAAACAACATATCCTGCCCCAGCCCGGCAGTGAAATACCGCTTTACCAAAGCTTTCTGGAAAAAATTAATTACGAAACGCTTGTCACATATAATGGTAAGTCTTTTGATTGGCCTCAGCTAAAAACAAGACATACCTTGATAAAAGAACATGTTCCAAAACTCCCGGAATTCGGACATTTCGATTTGTATCATGCTTCAAGAAGGCTTTGGAGAAACAAATTGGAACGTGTGAAATTATCTGTAGTCGAAACAGACATTCTCGAAGTACATAGAGAGGATGATATTCCTGGATATTTGGCACCGATGATTTATTTTGATTTTGTTGAGAGAAAGAACCCGGAAATTTTGTTTGGAATCATGAAACATAATGAATTGGATATTTTATCACTGATCTCTTTGTATATTCATTTGTCCCGGAAAATTCTCCAAATCGATGGTTATACGGAAGATTCCATGGAAATTGCACGGTGGCTTGCATATCTAGGGAAAAAAGAGGAATCGGTTGAGACATATGAAAAAATATTGACAGCAGGAAATGAGGAAGATCGAATCATTGCTGGCCATGCTTTAGCCTTTCAGAAAAAGAAGGAAAAACAATTCAATGAAGCGCTGGAAATTTGGAAGGAAGTTGCCGTAAAAGGGAATGTACAATTACGGATACAGGCACAGATTGAATGTGCAAAATTATATGAACATCAATTTAAGGACGTCGCCTTTGCTCTAAAATGTTCTTTAATCGCGCATCAAGAGATGATAAGGGAAGAAAGTGGCCTGATTCCGGGGAAAAAACAATTGGAATTGGAAAAGAGGATCCGACGGCTTGAAAAGAAAGAGTTATCTAAGGATATTTTTGTATAAGATAAGGGATTTCGAATGGTCTTTTAGTGCGAAAGGCAAAAAAAAAAAATGTAGATACAAATATTGTAGCCTTCAACTATTATGTGTAAAATGGAAAGAGTTGAGGGTGAAATTTTCAAGCATTCATTTCATTCCTTTCCAGTATAAATTTAAGGTGAAAGCGGAGCGGAGAAATGTATAAAACGACTTTATTTCTATTTTTTGTAGTACTTTGTTTAACGATTGTTTTATTTACATCATTAAAAGACAGTTTATATTCCTTTTTATAGAAAATTACCCTCAGTGCATTTGAAGGGTTTACCAAATATAATTTAGTGTACTTATTGACTGACATAAATGGTTTTATACTTATTCTGTATAAATAGGTCATTTCATCAGTACACGTCTCCCGTTTTTTTCATAGTCTGTAATTGTAAGACTAAACTTATCATGATGAAAGGGGACGTATTATATATGTATTTTCGTAATTGTGGAGGAAATAACCCCAATGTAATGGGAGCATCCAACAATGTAATGGGAGCATACGGTAATGCACCAGGAGTAATGGGAGCATCAACCGGTAAACACCACAATAATGTAATGGGAGCGTCAACCGGTAAACACCACAATAATGTAATGGGAGCGTATACTGGTCAAATGCCAACGGCTGTGTCTCCAGCGCAATATGGTCAAATGCCAACGGCTGTGTCTCCAGCGCAATATGGTCCAACACAAACATCTCCATCTCAAGTTGCCCCAGCGCAAGTTTCTCCAACACAGCAATTTGTCAATACGAATGTATCGAACACAGTGATTCCTGTCGTTCATCCATCACATACTACAAATGTGAATAAACAAGTGAACACATTTAAGCATTTCTTCCCGCATACTCAATCCGTGGTGAATGAGTGCTATAATCAACACTTGATTTGTGGAAGGCCGCCGCAAAACCCATGCTGTCCGCCTAGACATTTCGGATATTAAAAAATAAGGGCTTATCAAGCCCTTATTTTCTTACATAATTATGTTAAAAGGGAGATTGGCCAAGTAATGAAGGTTTTGTATATGACGGGCTACAAGGCTTTTGAATTCGGGATATTCAAAAATGACCATGAAGCTGTAAAATATATTAAGAAAGCGATGAAGCAACGTCTTTTACCATTGGTGGAAGATGAACTGGAATGGGTGATTATATCAGGCCAATTGGGTACGGAATTATGGGGTGCCGAAGTGGTGTTTGAATTGAAGGAAGAATATAATCAGCTTAAATTAGGGGTGCTTACTCCATTTCTGAATCAGGAAGAGTCATGGAACGAGACGAACCAAGATTATTACCGGTCCATATTGGCTCGTGCCGATTTTGTAGAGTCCATTTTCAATAAGCCATACGAAGGGCCACAACAACTAAAAACCAAAAATAAATATATGGTCCATAAAAGTGATGCCATGCTCATCATTTTTGAAGCCGAAAAAGAAGGATCAGCCAAATATCCATATTACGAAGCGATGAAAAAAGCGGAAACACAACCATATCCCATCTTTCAGATTAACTTTGATGACCTGCAAATGGCTGCTGAAGAAAGCAGCTGGTCCGAATGACAGATAGAAAATAATTATCGATTAAAAGTTGTTTCCAAAGCATATTCATATTATGATGAAATTTAGATAGAGATTCATGGGAGTACATAGCGGCACTGAAACAATAAGCATAAAAAAAGTGTTTCGTTGACAAACCCAAGTAGATTTGAAAAAATAATAAAAAGTCGATTGTATTGGCGAAAGTATTGAGGTGAAGTCTTATGCTATCCGATAAGATAAAATTAACGGCTAAAGATATTCTTGAAAAAGATTTTAAAACAGCCATGCGAGGTTATAAACCAGAAGATGTGGATCAATTCCTGGATCTTATCATGAAAGATTATGAAGTGTTTCATCAGGAGATTGAAGATCTTAAACAAGAAAATCTTAAATTGAAAAAACAGGCCGAAGAGAGTACAAAGCGTCCAAGTCAACCTGCTCCCGGTGCCACTCCGGGAACCACTAACTTTGACATCCTTAAACGATTATCCAACTTGGAGAAGCACGTTTTTGGAAACAAGCTGTTTGACTAAGGTGTTGCTTTTAAAAAGGGAAAATGATTTTGGTATTGTGTTTTCATGAAGAATGAAGTATAATTAATAATGTTATGTTAACGTTTGGGTAATTGCTGCTGCATTTTTTGCAGTAGAGGAAAGTCCATGCTCGCACGGACTGAGATGTCCGTAGTGTTCGTGCCTGGCGAAAAAATAAGCTTGGGCAGCAGTCTTTGATTGCTGACGGCTGGGAAAATGCCTAAGTCCTTTTGGATATGGCATGAATACCTATAAAAGTGCCACAGTGACGTAGCCTTTACAGAAATGTAAGGGGTGGAACGAGGTAAACCCCACGAGCGAGAAACCCAAATTAATGGTAGGGGCGCTTTCTTCCTTGGAAATGAACGAGGAGAAGGACAGAAGCTATGCTTCTGTAGATAGATGATTACCACCGAAGTACGAGACGCGAGTCGCTTGCAGTACTGAGGAACAAAACATGGCTTACAAAACGTTATCATATTCTACCAAAAGCACAACTCTCCTTTTAAAAGGAGAGTTTTTGTTTGTGAAAAAATGAAAAAAGTGGGGCATTCCAAATCAATTATCGTTTTCTAAAACCCTGCTGTGTTACACTAAGGACTTGATGAGATTTAAATCCCATTCGGATGATTTCTAATTCAAAGTGTAAGGGCAGAATTTTCATGTCAACCATTACAATTTAAAAAAAACGTGAGAATGTTAAGCAATTCCTTCATTCTGGGTATCCTATAAATGTTGGAGGGATTGAAGGTTTGGATATGAAAGCATGACCTCAAATGTTACAGTTAATGAATGGGAAGCGTGTTTTAAAGGTATACATAATGAGCTGTGAATAATTGTTTTGGATATTTCATTCCTAAACCTTCGCAGCGTTTGGATACATAGAAAAATGAGTAAAGTTTATTTAGACTGTTGGATGACCCGGTTTTAAAAAAATGCTATCATTACAGGCCTAAGACATTTAGACAGGAATCAATGAAGAATTCTAAGCAAAAGTAAATGGAAGGTAGACTTTTTAAAAGAAGGGGTTTACTTGTCAAAAATCGATACCTATTTCTAAGATGTGTGAATTAGAGAAGGTGCAATTGATTTGGATTAATGGGAAGAAGGTGCAAGACTAATGAAACAATTCGATATTATCGCAACATCCGCAATGGGATTGGAATCGATCGTTGCGAAGGAAGTTAGGGATCTTGGTTACGATTGTGAAGTTGAAAATGGTAAAATCATGTATAAAGGGGACCAATCTGCCATTGCTCGCTCTAATTTATGGCTGCGGAGTGCAGATAGGGTGAAAATTAAAGTAGGTGAATTTAAAGCATATTCTTTTGATGAGCTGTTTGAAAAGACTAAGGCCTTAAATTGGGAAGATTACTTATCGGCTGATGTCGAGTTCCCTGTAAGTGGTAAGTCGGTTAAGTCACAGCTTTACAGTGTCCCTGACTGTCAGGCTATCGTGAAAAAGGCAATTGTTGATAGATTGAAAAGCAAATATAAACAAGTATCTTGGTTTGCTGAGACGGGTCCGTTGTTTAAAATTGAAGTATCCATCTTAAAAGATGTAGTGACACTTACGATGGACACTTCAGGTGCAGGTTTACATAAACGAGGATATCGTACAGGGCAGGGAGAAGCGCCACTAAAAGAGACATTGGCGGCGGCTTTGATTATGCTGACCAATTGGAAACCTGATAAACCTTTCATAGATCCATTTTGTGGGTCTGGAACGATCCCTATCGAAGCTGCCTTAATCGGGCAGAACATTGCACCTGGCTTTAACAGGGAATTTGTTTCCGAAACGTGGTCATGGATGGACAGTAAGGTTTGGGATGAAGCGAGGATTGAAGCTGAAGATTTAGCTGATTATGATCAGTATTTGGACATAACCGGTTGTGACATTGACCATCGAATGGTTGATATATCCAAAGCAAATGGTATTGAAGCAGGTCTCGGTGATCTGATTGAATTCAAACAAATGCAGGTGAGGGATATCTCGACTAGGAAAGAATATGGCGTCATTGTCGGCAATCCGCCTTATGGAGAACGTCTTGGGGAGCAAAAAGCGGTAGAACAGATGTATAGAGAAATGGGCCAAGCCTTTAAGAAGCTTGATACTTGGTCTGTATACATGATTACCTCCAACCCTGACTTTGAACAGCATTACGGTAAGCCCGCAACGAAAAAAAGGAAGCTGTTCAATGGTTTCATCCGTGCTGACCTTTATCAGTATTGGGGAAAAAGGCCGCCGAGACAGCCCAGAGGTGAATGAGTAGGTAGAATATAACGGAAAATTATGAATAGTCAGGACATTTTATTCATAATAGGTTCCAGTCTTGCTTATCATTTCCTTTTCTGTTATTCTAATAATGAATTATTTTTGTTCAGATTTAAGGAATACCTTAATATTCAATGAGCAAGGATAGTAATATAATGTGTGGCGAACACACTAGGAGGCAACAAAAATGGAACAAGGTAAAGTAAAATGGTTTAACGCAGAAAAAGGTTTTGGATTCATCGAACGTGAAGGCGGAGATGACGTATTCGTACATTTCTCAGCAATCCAAGGCGAAGGTTTCAAAACACTTGAAGAAGGCCAAGATGTTACATTTGATGTAGAACAAGGTCAACGTGGACCACAAGCATCAAACGTAAACAAAGCTTAATTCAACCCTATATTATTTACAGACAGGCTCTCTTGTGGAGCCTGTCTTTTATTTTACGGATTTGAACAAGCAACATACATAGAATATCTGGTAGAATGGAAAATACCTTGACTATTAAAGTGAAATAAAGGATAATATACTTTTGCCTAGATATATTTTGATACGGATTCGATATACTGATGATAGATAAAAGGGGAGACCATGATGCTTAAAACACTGCCTTTTTCGGTAACAAAGGAAGATTCTTTTTATGATAAGCTTTCAGAATGGATCGGAGATGTCTTTTACGATATTCTTCCCGAAAAAGGATTTGAACTGCGTGACGAACAAATCTTTATGGCTTTTCAGTTAGAAAAAGCCTTTAAAGAAAAGAATGTAAGCTTTGCTGAAGCTGGTGTAGGGACCGGTAAGACGTTGGTTTATTTACTATATGCGATTTGTTATGCGAGATATACGAATAAACCGGCCATTATTTCGTGTGCAGATGAAACGCTGATTGAACAGCTTGTAAAAGAAGAAGGCGACATTCAAAAAATTAAGAATGCATTAGGTATTGAAGTGGATGTTCGTCTTGCCAAATATCACGATCAATATGTATGTCTTAAGAAGCTGGAACACGCAGTGAATCATGAAGATTCTGAGGGAATAGATCAGCTCTATGATGAACTTCCGAAGTTCGTTCATGATAATTCATCGATGAATGCCTATACTGCATATGGTGACCGTAAACAGTATCCATATTTGAATGATGAAGACTGGTCTAAAGTGGGCTGGGATCAGCTTCAAAACTGCTTTACTTGTGATAAACGACATCGTTGTGGACAAACCCTATCACGGGACCACTATCGGAAATCAAGCGATTTGATCATTTGTTCACATGACTTCTTCATGGAGCATATATGGACTAAAGAAAAACGTAAGCGTGAAGGGCAATTACCGTTATTGCCTGAACATAGCTGCGTTGTCTTTGATGAAGGTCATCTATTGGAATTTGCTGCTCAAAAAGCGTTAACCTATAAAGTGGGTGAACAAACTCTTGCTTCTGTTTTAGAGTTGCTTACAGCCAATCAGGTTCGTGAAGAAACGTTATATATCATTGAAGACCTAATTGATATTAATGAAGAGTTTTTTGATTTATTGGACGAAAAAGCCATACATGTCAGCGGATCTAATCGCTATGAAATCCCGATGTCCAAACAAATAACAAGCTTTGCACAAAAGCTTCATAAAAAGGTTGAAGAGTTAGAGGAGAACCTTGTTTTCGAAGCGGAAATGTACACGATCAATGACTACGATTTAAAGGTGACGGAAGAATATTTAGAACAGCTCGGGTACTCTCTTTCACTATTTGTGAAGGATGAACAGGCCGTTTCCTGGTTTGAAGAAAATGAAATGACCAAAACATTGGTCATTATGCCAAGGCTTGTACAAGACATTTTGTCTGAACAGGTATTCTCTAAAAAAATCCCTTACATTTTTTCATCGGCAACATTATCGGATAATAAATCTTTCCAGTACATTGCGGATAGCTTAGGGATAGAAAAGTATGACAGCTTCTCTGTTGAATCACCATTTGACTATGATGAAGTCATGAAAATGAACATGCCGGTCTTTGAAAATGGAGACCAATTGGCAAAACTTCAATATACAATGAAGACAATTGAGGAAAATGAAGGTCGAACGCTTGTGTTATTCCAATCAAAAGAGGAATTGCATTGGTTCAAAGAAAACTGCCCAATATCATCCTATCCCTTTTATTTTGAAGGAGAAGCGGAAATCAGCGAGCTTGTTAAGAAGTTTCAAGAAGATGAGCAATCTGTACTTTTCTCCTATCATTTATGGGAAGGGCTTGATGTCCCAGGACCTTCATTACAAAATGTAGTGATACACTCCCTTCCATTCCCACCACGTGATCCGGTGTTCGAGGCGAAACGTAACTCGGTTACCAATGCATTTGAAGAAGTGGATCTTCCATACATGCTCCTTCGTTTGCGTCAGGGAATAGGGCGTTTGATAAGAACAAGCAATGATTCGGGAACCGTACAGATTTTGATAGAAAAGGATCTTTCGGAACAGGTCAAAGAGAAGATTGTTACCATTCTCCCTGTAACGCTTTAATACATTTAATTTGTGAGCCAAGGGAAATCTTCCCTTGGCTCTTATTTAATTTATTATATGGGGTAGTTCTGAAGTGAAAGATTTTTGTATAATATGGTAAAGTGAAGTTTGGAAGGAGCAGTGAATATGAATAAAAAGGGTACAGATTTGATAGAAAAAGAATTTAAAGAATATGTCAAGAAAATCTCTGCTTATAATGAAGCTCTCGCTTTAATTTTTTGGGATTTGCGTACAGGTTCACCGAAAAAGGGCGTTGAACAACGTTCAGAAGTAATCGGGGTGCTTTCCTCTGAAGTATTTAATATGATCACAAGTAAGGAAATGGAATCTTTCATTACAGAACTTACAATGAAGGAAGCTTCTCTTAGTGAAACGACGAATATGATGGTTCAAGAGTGTAAAAAAGAATTCGAAAGGAATAAGAAAATCCCTGCTGACGAATTTAAAGAATTCGTCATTTTACAATCCCGCTCTGAAAGTGCATGGGAAGAGGCAAGGGAAAAAGCGGATTTTTCATTATTTCAACCGTATCTAGAGCAGGTTGTTGCTTATACCCGTAAGTTCGTAGAGTATTGGGGGTACGAAGGTCAGAAATATAATACCCTTCTAGATATGTATGAACCAGGCATGACGGTAGAGATACTCGATAAGGTATTCAGTGAACTGAGGGCGAGTATAGTTCCTCTGGTAAAACAAATTGCTAATAGCGAACACAAACCTGAAACAGCGTTCCTTTATAATAAATTCCCAAAAGAAAAACAACATCAACTCAATCTTGAGGTTTTAAATCAACTAGGATACGATTTCAAGGCTGGCAGGCTGGATGAAACAGTTCACCCATTTGCAACTGGAATAAATAGGGGCGATGTCCGTGTCACGACCCGTTATGATGAAAATGATTTTAGAGGGGCAATCTTTGGTACGATTCATGAATGCGGACATGCCATTTATGAGCAGAATATCGCTGAGGAATTAACCGGAACACTAATAGATGATGGGACATCGATGGGAATCCATGAATCACAATCATTGTTTTTTGAAAATTTCATCGGTCGGAACTATAGCTTCTGGAAAAATAAATTCAACCTTTTAAAAGAATATGCTCCCGAACAATTCAATGATGTGACTTTGGATGAGTTTTACCGGGGCATTAACGAATCAAAACCATCGTTCATCCGTATAGAAGCAGATGAACTTACTTATCCTTTACATATTATGATTCGGTATGAACTGGAAAAGGCCCTCTTTAATGGAGAACTTGAAGTGAAGGATTTACCGGAAGTCTGGAATGCAAAATATAAGGAGTATTTGGGGATAGTACCAGAAAATGACGCTTTGGGTGTATTACAAGATGTACACTGGGCAGATGGCAGCTTTGGTTATTTCCCTTCTTACGCATTGGGATATATGTATGCAGCCCAAATCAAGCAGTCGATGCTTAAAGATTTGCCTGATTTTGATGGACTGCTGGAATCCGGTGATATTGCTCCAATCAGGAAATGGCTAAATGAAAAGATCCATAAATACGGAAAAACAAAAAAGCCTTTAGAGATTTTGAAAGAAACAACAGGGGAAGGCTTGAATGTTCAATACTTAATCGCATATCTTGAAAATAAATATAAGGAAGTTTATAAAATCAAATAAATCAAAGAAGGAAGCCTCGGCAAAATTGTCGGGGCTCCTTCTGCTTTAGAAAGCTAAACATTTTTTGTCCTTTAGGATCCTAAGAGCATAGTTTTTCATCATTGTTTTTTCGACTCTCTTTAGATAATTCTCCTACTAGTGATAGTGAAATTCGTTTCTTTAAACTGGTGAAATATCTCAATTTCCGATTGGTAAATTTCATAATTTTCAAAAAAAACGAATGATTATTTCGTTTTCAAAGTGAAAGTTCGG
>NZ_JBHXAS010000008.1:0-79479 GCF_042727425.1 Peribacillus sp. NPDC060253 | reverse complement strand
GAAGGAGAATTTTGTTGTAATATGGTAGAGAAAACACGTATTAAATCTCAAAGTTGTTTTTTAGTAGATAAGGAGGATGGGAAATGAATATCCATGAGTATCAGGGGAAAGAGATATTGCGACAATACGGGGTATCCGTTCCAAATGGCCGGGTTGCCTTTACTGTTGATGAAGCAGTGGAAGCAGCGAAGGAGTTAGGTACGGAAGTTGTTGTCGTCAAAGCTCAAATTCATGCGGGCGGCCGCGGGAAAGCCGGCGGAGTTAAGGTAGCGAAAAATCTTGATGAAGCGCGTACATATGCAGAAGAGATTCTCGGTAAAACGCTGGTTACCCATCAAACAGGACCTGCAGGCAAGGAAGTTAAGCGTTTACTTATTGAAGAAGGCTGCGACATTACGAAAGAATATTATATCGGGCTGGTCCTGGACCGTGCTACAAACAGTGTCGTATTGATGGCTTCTGAAGAAGGCGGAACGGAAATTGAAGAAGTGGCTGAAAAGACACCAGAGAAAATTTTCAAAGAAGTAATCGATCCGGTTGTCGGCCTGACTGGCTTCCAAGCAAGAAGGATTGCTTTCAATATCAATATTCCTGCTTCACTTATCAATAAAGCTTCCAAGCTTATGGTTAACTTATATACGGCTTTCGTTGAGAAAGATTGCTCAATTGCTGAAATCAACCCATTAGTGGTAACGGGCGATGGCAATGTAATGGCACTTGATGCTAAATTGAATTTCGATGATAATGCCATTTACCGCCATAAAGACATCGCGGAGTACCGTGATTTAGATGAAGAGGATGCCAAAGAGATTGAAGCATCGAAACATGGCCTTAGTTACATATCGCTAGACGGAAATATCGGATGCATGGTTAATGGTGCAGGACTTGCTATGGCAACGATGGACATCATTAAGCATTATATGGGAGACCCGGCTAACTTCCTTGACGTTGGGGGCGGCGCAACAGAAGAAAAAGTAAAAGAAGCTTTCAAAATCATTTTATCCGATCAAAATGTTAAAGGCATTTTCGTTAACATCTTCGGAGGAATCATGAAATGTGACATCATCGCGACAGGCGTCGTAGCTGCTGCTAAAGAGCTTGGCCTGGATGTCCCTCTTGTTGTTCGTCTTGAAGGAACGAATGTGGACCTTGGTAAAAAGATTCTAAAAGAGTCAGGTTTAAATATTACGGCTGCTGAATCAATGGCAGATGGCGCACAAAAAATAGTATCACTTGTAGGATAATAGGCAGGGGGGAACATAATGAGCGTTTATATTAATAAAGATACGAAAGTGATCGTTCAGGGAATCACTGGCTCAACAGCATTATTTCATACAAAACAAATGTTGGAATATGGCACGAAGATCGTTGGCGGAGTTACTCCGGGTAAAGGTGGAACAGAAGTGGAAGGGGTACCTGTATACAATACAGTTTCCGAAGCCGTCACTGAAACCGGGGCGAATGCATCGGTTATCTACGTACCGGCTCCATTTGCTGCAGATGCGATTTTGGAAGCAGTTGACGCAGAACTTGATCTTGTAATTTGTATCACGGAACATATTCCTGTCCTTGATATGGTCAAGGTGAAGCGATACATGGAAGGTAAAAAAACTCGCTTGATCGGACCGAACTGCCCTGGTGTCATTAGCCCGGAAGAATGTAAAATTGGTATCATGCCAGGATATATCCATAAAAAAGGCCATGTAGGTGTAGTTTCTCGTTCTGGAACCTTAACGTACGAAGCCGTTCATCAATTATCGCAAGCGGGCATCGGGCAATCTACCGCAGTCGGAATCGGTGGGGATCCCGTTAACGGAACGGACTTCATTGATGTACTGAAAGCGTTCAATGAAGATCCGGAAACACATGCTGTGATCATGATCGGGGAAATAGGCGGCACTGCAGAAGAAGAAGCAGCAATCTGGGTGAAAGAAAATATGACGAAGCCAGTTGTTGGTTTCATTGGCGGCCGTACAGCTCCAGCTGGTAAACGTATGGGACATGCTGGTGCAATCATCTCAGGAGGAAAAGGTACGGCTGACGAGAAAATCCGCGTTATGAACGAGTGTGGAATTAAAGTTGCCGAGACCCCATCCGTAATGGGTGAAACATTGATCTCCGTCCTGAAAGAAAAAGAAATTTACGAACCTTGTAAAACTCATTGATTCATAGTTCGGCCGACCTATTTTTAGGTCGGCCTTTATTTCACTCCAATCTCCTCAGTATCACATTTCTATCTCACAAACCAGCATAATCCACCTTCTTAAAAAAAATCCGACTAGGGGCGTTTCCATTGAATAAAAAAGAAAAATTAATCCACCTTCATCATTGCCGCGGAGCTGGGTGGAAAGCTATCCAAACAATCATATCCAATGACCCATCCCTTTCTTCCCTTTTCACAACAAAACGCCATGAATGGGCAAAAATGCTCTCCATCCCTACAAATAAGCTCAACCTCTTTCTCAAAGATTTACATTCACTCAATACGATCGATAAGCTTAAACGATATGAAGATAGCCAGATTCATTGTTTGACCATCCTTGATGAGGATTACCCTTTTTTGCTGAGACAGATATTCGATCCTCCGTGGGTTCTTTATTTAAAAGGCGATAAGAAGCTCCTAACGAAGATGAATACGCTAGGTGTTGTCGGAACCCGTAAGCCAACCTCGTATGGACTGGAGGCCTTAAAAACGATTTTATCACCTCTCGTACAGAAAAAATTCGTCATCATCAGTGGAGTAGCGGCTGGAGTCGATGCAGAGGCTCATAAGATCACTTTGGGTGAAGGCGGAGATACGATTGGGGTTTTAGGGGGCGGGCTTATGCAAATATATCCAAAGGCCAATATTCCCTTAGCTGAAGAAATCATCAAAAAAGGATTACTTATATCTGAGACCCTTCCGGAAATGAGAGCGGAACCTTGGATGTTTCCGATTAGGAATCGAATCATCAGTGGATTATCACGGGGAGTATTCGTGGTCGAGGCAAAAGAGAAAAGCGGTTCCCTTATTACGGCACAAGCTGCTTTGGATCATGGCAGGGAGGTATTTGCGCTTCCTGGGAATGTAACAAGCCCAGAATCACAAGGGACCAATCAATTGATTTCTGAAGGAGCCAAACTTGTTTTGAGTTATAAGCAGATTGAGGAAGAATTTTGAGCGGTATAATATAGAAGATAGACGGAAAATCAAACGGAAAAATAGTAAATAAAGGTATATTTTTCAGATGAATGGTTGAAATATGAGACAAAAAGGTTGAAAAAAATGTAAAACTGTTATAAATTTTGCAAATGGCACCTCTTGTCAAAATACTTATAAATAAATTATCAGCATGTCTTGAAAAGTAAAGAGGTGTTGACAAATGATTTTTGAATGATTAATAATAGTGAAGATTTATATTACCTCTTTGAGGAGGATTTATTGGATGTCAGAATACTTAGTGATTGTGGAATCGCCCGCAAAGGCGAAAACGATAGAACGTTACTTGGGAAAAAAATATAAAGTAAAGGCTTCCATGGGACATGTACGCGATTTGCCTAAAAGTCAAATGGGTGTCGATACTGAACATGAATATGAACCTAAATATATAACGATCCGCGGCAAAGGCCCGGTTTTAAAAGAATTGAAAACCGCTGCAAAAAAAGCGAAAAAAATCTATCTCGCAGCTGACCCCGACAGAGAAGGTGAAGCCATTGCCTGGCATTTGGCCCACAGTCTCGACGTCGACATTAATTCAGATTGCCGTGTGGTATTCAATGAGATCACGAAAGAGGCGATCAAAGAATCTTTTAAATCACCGAGACCAATAAATATGAAATTGGTTGATGCACAACAGGCAAGAAGGATCTTGGATCGTTTGGTCGGCTACAATATCAGCCCTCTTTTGTGGAAAAAAGTAAAAAAAGGCTTAAGCGCCGGACGGGTCCAATCGGTTGCTGTCAAGATGATCATTGACCGCGAGAAAGAAATCAAAGATTTTAACCCGGAAGAGTATTGGACAATCAAGGCGGATTTTGTAAAAGGAAAAGAACAGTTTGAAGGTTCCTTTTTCAGCCTGGGTGGCGAGCGGAAAGAATTAAATACGGAAGATGACGTCAAAAAAGTACTCGCTTCTTTAAATGGCGGGGAATTCACTATAGGAGCTGTGGCTAAAAAAGAAAGAAAGCGTAATCCAGCTGCACCTTTTACCACTTCTTCCTTGCAGCAAGAAGCTGCTCGAAAATTGAATTTCCGTGCAAAGAAAACCATGATGCTTGCCCAGCAGCTATATGAAGGAATCGAGCTTGGGAAAGAGGGGACAGTCGGGTTAATCACCTATATGAGAACGGATTCGACCCGGATTTCCGACATTGCGAAACAGGAAGCCCATACCTTCATTCAAAATAGCTATGGTAAAGATTATGTTCAGGTTGAACAGCGCAAAGAGAAAAAACAGACTAATGCTCAGGACGCCCATGAAGCGGTTAGACCAACTAGCACCTTACGTGAACCTGGTGTAGTCAAGGAGTTCTTGTCGAGAGATCAATTCCGTTTATATAAATTGATCTGGGAACGGTTCGTTTCCAGTCAAATGTCTTCGGCGGTCATGGATACAATGAGTATCGACCTTCATAACGGGGATGTCATTTTCAGGGCCAATGGTTCTAAAGTTAAATTTCCTGGTTTCATGAAGGTGTATGTTGAAGGATCCGATGACTCAGTGGAAGAAAAGGAAAATGCTCTTCCGGATGTAAAAAAAGGTGATCAATTATTTTCTAAAGATGTCGAGCCGAAACAGCATTTCACACAGCCTCCGCCCCGCTATACGGAAGCACGTCTAGTCAAAACCATGGAGGAACTGGGCATAGGTCGGCCTTCTACATATGCTCCTACTTTGGATACGATTCAAAAACGAGGCTATGTAACCTTGGATAATAAACGATTTATCCCTACAGAGCTTGGTGAGATTGTTCTTGAATTGATACGTGAATTTTTCCCGGATATTATTGATGCAGAGTTCACTGCTAAGATGGAACAGGAATTTGATAGCGTCGAAGAAGGCAGCATCGAATGGATTAAGGTCATCGATGAATTTTATAAAGAATTTGCGGTTCATTTGGCTAAAGCCGAAGTCGAGATGGAGAAAATTGAAATCAAAGATGAGCCTGCAGGGGAAGATTGCACAGAATGCGGACATGAGATGGTCTTTAAGATGGGGCGATATGGAAAATTTATGGCATGCAGTAATTTCCCGGATTGCCGTAACACAAAACCAATCGTTAAAGAAATCGGTGTGAAATGTCCGAAATGTAAAGAAGGAAACATCATTGAAAGGAAAAGTAAAAAACGCCGCCTATTTTACGGGTGTGATACCTACCCTGGATGTGACTTTATTTCTTGGGACAAACCCCTGCCACGGAGCTGTCCAAAATGTGAAGGTACACTTGTTGAGAAAAAACTCAAAAAAGGTGTGCAAGTCCAGTGTATGGAATGTGATTTTAAAGAAACGCCTCAAGCATAGAAAAGATCGGAAAATCGTTACTTTCCTAATATGCAATTGTAAAACTCTAAAGATAAAGAAACTCGGCAGATGCCGAGTTTCTTTATGTTCAGGGAAGTATGATATCATGATAACATGTGGATTTACTTCTAAGAAAAAAAAGGATAATGCTTGAAACTTTTTTATTTAAGTCAAGTGATGTAAAATTCAGTGGACAAGTGTATTCTATTAAAGTTATAATTCCTCTTTGTGTCCGTTATCCTTTATAGGAAAGACGTGGTGCAGGAAGAGGCCGGATTTGTGGCATATGTTTTATAATTATCGTTAGCAGGAATGGGCATTTTGGGTATAAATACATAGATATCGTTAAAAATGAAACTTTTGTGAATGCAATTTTAATGATAAAAGATCCTGTCTTATCATATCTATACATGGAGGTTCAAAAAATGAAAGAAACAAAAGTAAGTGTAATCGGTGCTGGGCTAGCTGGAAGTGAAGCGGCATGGCAGTTAGCTAAAAGAGGAATTAAAGTCGATCTATATGAAATGCGTCCGGTAAAACAAACGCCAGCCCATCATACCGATAAATTCGCTGAACTTGTTTGTTCCAATTCACTTCGGGCTAATACATTAACAAATGCTGTTGGTGTATTAAAAGAAGAAATGCGAATTCTGGATTCCGTCATCATGTCCTCAGCAGATGCTTGTGCTGTGCCAGCCGGAGGTGCGTTAGCTGTCGATCGACATGAATTCGCCGGTCTCGTAACGGAAAGGGTTAAAAATCATCCCAATGTAACAGTGATTAATGAAGAAGTGACGGAAATTCCCGATGGTCCTACGATCATTGCAACAGGTCCGCTTACAAGTCAGTCTCTCTCTGACAGCTTAAAGCAAATCATGGATGAAGAATACTTATATTTCTATGATGCTGCCGCTCCAATTCTTGAAAAAGACAGCATCAACATGGATAAGGTATATTTAAAATCCCGTTATGATAAAGGGGAAGCGGCTTATTTGAACTGTCCGATGACGGAGGAGGAGTTTGACCGCTTTTATGAAGCATTGATTGCAGCTGAAACAGTCCCACTTAAGGAATTTGAAAAAGAAATCTTTTTTGAAGGATGTATGCCAATTGAAGTGATGGCATCTCGTGGAAAGAAAACGATGTTATTTGGTCCATTGAAGCCTGTTGGCTTAGAAGATCCGAAAACGGGAAAACGTCCTTTCGCTGTTGTTCAATTGCGTCAAGATGATGCAGCGGGAACCCTTTACAACATTGTTGGTTTTCAGACACATTTAAAATGGGGACCGCAAAAAGAAGTATTGCAGCTCATACCGGGATTGGAAAATGCGGAAATCGTTCGTTATGGAGTTATGCATCGCAATACTTTCATAAACTCTCCTAACGTTCTGAAGCCAACGTACCAATTCAAAAATCGTGATGATTTATTCTTTGCAGGTCAGATGACTGGTGTTGAAGGGTATGTTGAATCAGCGGCATCTGGACTTGTGGCGGGGATCAATGCTGCAAGGATCGTCCAAGGACTGGAGCCTACCGTTTTCCCTGCGGAGACGACAATGGGCAGCATGGCAAGGTACATAACGTCGACAAACGGAAAGAGCTTTCAGCCGATGAATGCCAACTTTGGACTGCTTCCAGACCTAGAAGTGAGGATCAAATCCAAAAAAGAACGGAACGAAACGCATGCTAAACGCGCTTTGGACACAATTCAGAACTTTGTGAAAAATTTGTAAAATATTTGCCTGTAGTTTTAAAGTATGATACTATTTATAAGCCTTTGCGAGGTGTTTCCATGATTAATCAAAAAAAGGCATTATCATCCTTCATTGAATATTTACAAATTGAAAAAAACAGTTCACATTACACCATTGAAAATTACAGACGTGATATTCTTGAATTTTTCCTGTTCCTAAATGAGCAGGGAATTACCGACATCACGTCAGTTGAATATTTTGATGTCCGGTTGTTTTTAACGAATTTATATGAGAAAAAACTTTCTAAGCGCACGGTAGCAAGAAAGACTTCTTGCTTGCGGAGCTTTTATAAATTTTTACTACGTGAAGGTGATGTGAAGGATAATCCTTTTTCTCTTGTTTCTTTACCTAAAAAGGATCAAAGACTGCCACGTTTTCTTTATGAGAAGGAAATGCAACAGCTATTTTCTTCGATAAAGAAAGATTCACCGATAGGAATAAGGGACAATGCATTACTGGAATTACTGTATGCTACAGGCATTCGCGTAAGTGAATGTTGTGAGATTAAACTGCAGGATATCGATCTTTCCTTAGGTACAGTACTGGTCCATGGAAAAGGGAAAAAAGATCGCTACGTTCCGGTTGGTGGATATGCTCAAGAAGCGATAGATTTATACATACGTACAGCCAGGATGGAAATGACTTCGTCTGACGCCAAGGCGCATGTTTATTTATTTGTTAACTTTCGTGGAGACCCTCTGACACCTAGGGGAGTTCGCTATATATTGAATGAATTGATTAAAAAGTCAGCCGCAGATGGAAGTCTTCATCCCCATATGCTACGGCATTCCTTTGCCACACACCTATTGAATAATGGGGCGGACATTCGTACGGTTCAGGAATTGCTTGGTCATTCTAAAATTTCATCAACGCAAGTGTATACGCATGTTACAAAAGACCAATTAAAAAAAGTCTACAATGCAACACATCCGCGGGCTTAAATGTTGAAAGGGGACACTTTATGACAACGATATTTGCAGTGCATCATAAAGGTGAATGTGCCATGTCCGGTGATGGGCAGGTTACTTTAGGAAATTCAGTAGTGATGAAGCATACAGCAAGGAAAGTAAGAAAGATCTTTAATGGTAATGTCCTTGCAGGTTTTGCAGGTTCAGTTGCAGACGCATTCACATTATTTGAGATGTTTGAAGCTAAACTTGAAGAGTATAATGGCAATCTTCAGCGCGCTGCCGTCGAAATGGCAAAGCAATGGAGAAGTGACAATGTACTTAGAAAGCTGGAAGCCATGTTAGTCGTCATGGATAAGAACCATTTGCTGCTCGTTTCTGGTACCGGGGAAGTAATTGAACCGGATGACGGGATTCTAGCCATAGGATCAGGCGGAAATTATGCACTGGCTGCGGGCAGGGCGTTAATGCGATTTTCCAGTGAGCATTTATCTGCAAAGGAAATCGCCCAATCATCTTTACAAATTGCAGCGGAAATTTGTGTATTTACGAATACGAATATAATCGTGGAAGAGTTGTAAGGAGGAGCGCAAATGTCAAATAAAGCTAATTTAACACCGAGGCAAATCGTTGAAAAACTGGATCAATATATCGTAGGGCAGCGTGAGGCAAAGCGGGCAGTGGCGGTGGCTCTTCGGAATCGCTACCGACGTTCCCTTCTCTCGGATCAACTTCGTGATGAAGTCGTTCCGAAAAACATATTAATGATTGGACCGACAGGCGTTGGGAAAACAGAAATAGCTCGGAGAATGGCTAAATTGGTAGGTGCTCCTTTTATAAAAGTTGAAGCAACGAAATTTACGGAAGTTGGATATGTCGGCCGGGATGTAGAGTCCATGGTTCGTGATTTGGTAGAGACATCCGTCCGCCTCGTGAAGGAAGAAAAGATGGCAAGCGTAAAAGAACGGGCAGAAGAAAATGCAAATCGCCGTTTAATAGAGCTATTAGTCCCATCAACAAAAAAACAGAGTAATTTCAAAAATCCTCTTGAAGTCTTTTTTGGAGGCAGTAACAATCAAGATGAACAGGATTCGGAAGATAATTCCGAAGATTTAAGTTTGCAGGAAAAAAGAAAAATTGTCGCTGAAAAGCTGGCTAATGGCGAATTAGAAAGTGAAATGATAACGGTCGAAGTGGAAGAACAGGCTGCTTCGATGTTTGATATGCTCCAAGGTTCGGGAATGGAACAAATGGGGATGAATATGCAGGACGCTTTAGGAAGCTTGATGCCGAAGAAAAGCAAGAAGCGCAAATTGAAAGTTAGTGAAGCGAGAATTGTTTTAACAAATGAAGAAGCTTCGAAATTGATTGATATGGATGAAGTCACTTCAGATGCTGTTTATGGAGCAGAGCAAAATGGGATTATCTTCATCGATGAAATCGACAAAATTGCCAGCAAGCAATCTGGAAGTTCATCAGCGGATGTTTCAAGAGAAGGCGTTCAAAGGGATATCCTCCCGATCGTCGAAGGTTCAACTGTCGTGACTAAATATGGGTCAGTCAAAACGGATCATGTCCTCTTCATTGCGGCAGGGGCCTTCCATATGGCTAAGCCATCCGATCTTATCCCTGAGTTACAAGGTAGATTCCCTATCCGTGTAGAATTGAACAAACTGACTGTTGATGACTTTGTGCGGATTCTTCATGAGCCTGATAATGCTTTGTTAAAACAATATGTAGCTTTATTGGAAACCGAAGGTATAGAAATTGAATTTTCTGACGATGCTGTTCGTAAGATAGCTGAAGTGGCCTTCGAAGTAAATCAAAACACAGACAATATTGGTGCAAGAAGACTTCATACCATTTTAGAACGGCTGCTTGAAGACCTGTCGTTTGAAGCTCCGGAAATTACGATGGAGAAGATTACAATTACACCCCAATATGTCGAAGGCAAGCTAGGTTCTATCGCCCGGAACAAAGATTTAAGCCAGTTTATCCTTTAAGATTCAGAAAAATGGTATTAATTTGACAATGCAATGAACATAAAATTACGGAAATACAACTTCATAGTTATGTGAACCATGGTATTTTTAGGAGGAACAAATCAAATGAACTTATTAGCAAAAACAAGAAAAATCAATGCAATGCTCCAAAAAGCAGCAGGTAAAGCAGTCAATTTCAAAGAAATGGCTGAAAGCTTAAGTGATGTTATCGAAGCGAATGTATTTGTAGTCAGCCGCCGCGGGAAATTATTGGGCATAGCTGTAAGTCAGCAAATCGAAAATGAACGCATGTACAAAATGTTGGAGGATAAACAATTCCCTGAAGTGTACACAAAAAACTTATTTAATATTCCTGAAACTTCTTCCAATCTTGATATCGAAAGTGAATACACGGCTTTCCCAGTTGAAAACAAAGAACTTTTCGCATCGGGATTGACTACGATCGTACCGATTATGGGTGGAGGAGAACGTTTAGGAACATTGGTCCTTGCTCGATTACAGGAAAAATTTCACGATGACGATTTAATTTTAGCTGAGTATGGTGCTACTGTAGTCGGTATGGAGATCCTACGTGAAAAATCAGAAGAGATTGAAGAAGAAGCGCGTAGTAAAGCTGTCGTTCAAATGGCAATTTCCTCGTTATCATACAGCGAATTGGAAGCCATTGAGCATATCTTTGAAGAGCTTAAAGGTAATGAAGGTCTACTAGTTGCATCAAAAATAGCGGACCGTGTAGGCATCACTCGTTCCGTAATCGTTAATGCACTTAGGAAACTAGAAAGTGCAGGAGTCATTGAGTCACGCTCTCTTGGAATGAAAGGTACTTATATCAAAGTATTGAATGATAAATTCCTACTTGAATTAGAGAAGCTTAAAAATAATTAAAAAACAAAAAGGTTTCGGATTGATCTTAATCCGAAACCTTTTTGTTTTTTTTATTGGATTTGAAGCAGTTATATAGAATAGTGACCGTTCCGAGGTCATTACTTAGGCCATTTTTGGTAGTTTGGCGCACTGTCATTCACACGTGTGAAAAGAAAGCATTCTTATCACCTCGAGTTTTAATACTTTCATTTGTAAAACAAAAAAAACTGTAGGCAAAAGGAGTTCTATCTAACGGTTAAAATAAAGTTGATGGAACGGAAGGTACGAGACTCCTGCTGGAATACCCGTCCCAGGGAGACCCCGCAGACGCAAAGACCGCGCGCGGAAAGAAAGTTCCCTAAGTTCCAATCAACATTCGAATTTCTAAAGTCTGAGGCAGACCTTGAAAAAGGGCTGCCTTTTTTGTTTTTTAAGCCAACTATGACTAACAAGTTAAGAGATTTATAAAAATATGTAAGTTAGAAAAAATGGACAATTCATTTTGATCTGATATGGAACATGAAAATAAGCGTGGTTTCTATATCGGAAGGAAAATAAAGTGAAAAAATGAGAGTAATTATACTATTATAACTATTGTAATGATGAAAAATGATAACTTCTGGAACTTTATGTTTTTTTTGTGAATTTTTCAATGTTTCCATTGATAATGGATCAGATTTCTGTAAATCTTGTTGTTAGGAAAAATTTGCTGAAATTGTCGAATGGATCATTACCTCGAAAATTTCTCTTTTTTTCAAAAAAAGAAAATCAGTTTTCATCGCTTATTTTTTTAAATATCCTTTATATGAAAAGGCTAAAACTGAGTAAATGGAAAAAAATACTTAAAATTAAATTCGGAATTTAGTTCTAAAGTATCAGGTACATGGATATGTTTTTCGGCATGATAAATAAGCTAATGGAAGTAAAATATGGGTAAAATGTAGAATACCCTATTAAAATGTAATATAACGTAATTTTAATCATTGAATAATACTAAAAAAATCGTCAAAATTAATCAATTAATGACATTTTTCGACTATAATAGGTCTAAAGTCTATGTGTGGTTTATAGACATAGTCATTATGTTTCATTAAAATTAAAGAATAAATGGTTTGGGTAAATTTATTTGTGGAGGAACCATCTGTTAATTATAGAAAGAGGTGATCGATATGGAGTTATTTTCAAATACTTTTCAATCACTAGAAAATGGACTTAATTATTCGACTACAAAACAAAGAGTCATTTCACAGAACATAGCAAATTCAGATACGCCTAACTATAAGGCAAAAGAAGTCGACAAAACACAATCTTTTAAAGCGGAGCTGAAATCTTCCGTAGAGTCATATCGTACCGATGAAAGACATTTTAACTTCAAATCAGAGGGAAGTCATTCCTCTCACATCGTGACAAAGAAAAATGTTCAATATAACAATAACGGAAACAGTGTGGATGTTGATAAGGAAATGACGGATCTTGCTGCCAATCAAATTTATTTTAATGCAGTTTCTGACAGGCTTTCAGGTAAGTTTCAATCATTGGAGAATGTAATTAGAGGAGGTAAGTGATGGGGATTTTCCAAAGTATGAATATGACCGGATCTAGCCTGACGAGTCAAAGGTTAAGGATGGATGTTATCTCTGCAAATATGGCCAACGCTGACACGACGAGGGCTGAATATGATGCCAAAACGAAATCATGGAAGCCATACTCTAGAAAAGCAGTCGTGCTGCAAAGTAAGGAACAGGGTTTTTCAAGCTTCTTAAACACAGCATCCGGAAAAACGAGCGGTGTAGGGAATGGAGTGAAGGTGTCGGGAATAATAAAAGACAAAACACCTTTTGAACTGGATTATAATCCCGAACACCCAGATGCCAATGAAGATGGATATGTTGAAATGCCAAATGTCGACCCACTTAGGGAAATGGTCGATTTAATGAGTGTCACTCGATCATACGAAGCCAATGTGACAGTTTTAAATGCATCAAAGGGAATGATGATGAAAGCATTGGAAATCGGCAAATAAAAATGTGAAAGGAGATTGTTGATATGGAGGGGATTTCTCTTTCGGCAGTGAGCAATGGAGGTAATGTACTGAAAAAAAATCAGAGTAACACAATTACACCATACGAAGCACAGCAAAATTTTGCGTCCGTATTAAAAGAGTCATTGAATAAAGTTAATAAAACACAGGTGGCATCTGATGATCTGACAACCAAGCTTGTGAATGGGGATGATGTTGAGCTGCATTCGGTGATGATAGCTTCACAAAAAGCCAGTGTTACCATGCAGGCTACATTAGAGGTTCGGAATAAGGTGGTAGAAGCCTACCAAGAAATGATGAGAATGAGTATATAGCATTCATTTTTAAAACCTCAAAAAATAGAAATGACCAGGGGGAAAATGAATCTCCCACTCATAAATTCATAGACTGACCGGGGGATTTAAATGAATGATGTACTAATGAATATGAAAAATAAAATAACTGCATTCTGGACGAGCCGTAGTAAAAAACAAAAAATCATGATGATTGCTTCAGCAGCAGTGATGATCATCATCATTACGGCTGTTTCCATTTTAACCACGCGTACGGCGCTGGTGCCCTTATATTCCAATTTAACTCCATCGGAGACGGGGAGTGTTAAGGGAAATTTAGACAGTCAAGGTATTAAGAATGAAATTTCTGAAAACGGTACGACGATAAAGGTTCCTGAAGAGAGTGTGGATACACTTAAAGTGGAACTGGCAGCTGAAGGCATCCCTGAATCGGGTAATATTGATTATTCTTTTTTTAGTCAAAGTGCTGGTATCGGAATGACTGAAAATGAATTCAATGTCATTAAATTGGACTCCATGCAAACGGAGCTTGCCAGTTTAATAAAAAAGATTGATGGAGTTGAAGATGCCAGTGTGATGATCACTCTTCCTGATAAAGGAGTGTTTGTTAGTGATGCAGCTGAGGAAGCGTCAGCATCCATTGTATTGACAACGAAACCTGGTTATAAATTTGAAGAAAGCCAAATCAATTCACTTTATCATCTTGTCTCAAAAAGTGTTCCGAACTTGCCTACAGATAATATCGTCATTATGAACCAAGACTTTGAGTATTTTGATCTAGAAAATGAAAATTCTTCTTTCGCGTCCGCATTTGCTACTCAAAATGAAATTAAAAAAGAAATAGAACGCGATATTCAAAGACAAGTACAAAATATGCTTGGAACGATTATGGGCAGAGATAAAGTGGTTGTTTCTGTCACGACAGACATCGATTTCACTCAAGAGAATCGGGAAGAGAATTTAGTTGAGCCCGTTGATAAAGAAAATATGGCTGGAATTGAGATTTCTGCGCAAAGGATCAATGAAACGTATAGTGGGGATGCAGCTGGTGCAGGAGGCATTCCGCAAAGCGAGGACTCTTCTGATTCATTGGGATCTAATTACGTTGAAGGCACAACCGGATCCGGTGATTATGAAAAAGTGGATGAAACGATAAATAGCGAAGTGAACCGAATCAAGAAGGAAATAGTGGAAAGTCCATATAAAGTTAAAGATTTGGGTATACAGGTCATGGTTGAACCGCCTACAGCAGATGATCCAAATTCTTTATCTCAACAGAGTGTGGATGATATTACACAAATCCTTGGTACGATAATACGCACGACAATCGAGAAAAAAGCCGCAGGGGAAGAACTTACGGACGAAGAGCTTACTAATAAAATAGCTATTTCGGTTCAACCGTTTAACGGAAAAATGACGCTGCCAAAAGATGATGCTCGTTCTTCGTTACCAATTTGGGTATACATTGTCGGTGGAGTGCTTTTACTAATCATTATCATTCTCTTATTCTTATTCTTACGTTCCAAAAAGCAATCTGATATGGAAGAGGAGTACGTGATTGAAGAAGAAGAAGAAGTCATATTCGATGTACCGGATTTAAACAAAGAGAAGGAAACAGAAGCATCTTTAAAAAGAAAACAACTAGAAAAATTGGCAAAAGAAAAACCAGATGAATTTGCAAAATTATTAAGAAGCTGGATAGCAGAAGACTAGGAGGCTGTGCAAGTGACAGACAGAAAAAAAAAGGCCGGATTGACTGGCAAACAGAAAGCTGCCATCCTCCTTATTTCCTTAGGCCCGGATGTTTCTGCATCCGTATATAAGCACCTCTCTGAAGAGGAAATTGAGAGATTGACCCTTGAAATTTCAGGAGTTAGAAAAGTGGATTCGCATGATAAAGAAGAAATCCTAGAAGAATTCCATAATATTGCTTTAGCTCAGGATTATATCTCGCAGGGGGGGATAGGATACGCTAAGCAAGTCCTTGAAAAGGCATTAGGGTCAGACCAGGCGACGGCCATCATTAATCGTTTAACATCGTCCTTACAGGTTCGCCCATTCGACTTTGCACGAAAGGCAGATCCAGGACAGATCTTGAATTTCATCCAGAACGAACATCCGCAGACGATTGCATTAATCTTGTCCTATCTGGATCCTGCACAGGCTGGACAAATATTGTCTGAACTTCCGCAAGAGGTGCAGGCGGATATTGCAAGAAGGATTGCTTTAATGGATAGTACGTCGCCGGAAATCATCAATGAAGTGGAGCAAATACTAGAAAGGAAACTTTCTGCGACTGTGACACAAGATTATACACAGACTGGTGGAGTAGAAGCGGTTGTAGATGTATTGAATGGAGTAGACCGGTCGACGGAACGAACGATTTTGGATGCACTCGAAATCCAGGACCCTGATCTTGCTGAGGAAATCAAGAAACGGATGTTTGTGTTTGAGGATATTGTGACACTTGATGGCAGAGCGATTCAGCGTGTAGTCAGGGAATCTGAAAACGAGGATCTCAAACTTTCCCTTAAAGTGGCAAGTGATGAGGTGAAGGAAATCGTTTTCCAAAACATGTCGAAACGTATGGTTGAAACGTTCCAGGAAGAAATGGAATATATGGGGCCTGTACGTTTACGTGACGTAGAAGAAGCACAATCCAGAATCGTCGCTGTTATCCGTCGTCTGGAAGAAACTGGAGATATTGTGATTGCCCGCGGTGGAGGGGATGATATCATTGTCTAGGATTATAAAATCCCAGCAGGCACAACACGAGAAAAGTAAAAAGATAGCGATTAAAGTTCGGCAGTTTGACTTTATTCAAAATGCGGATGAGGGGAAACCCCTTCACCATTTTCAATCTGATGATATTCTGAACGATGCTAAACAGGAAGCTGAAGTTTTATTACTTGATGCCAAACAAAAAGCCCAAGCAATTGCTGCAGAAATCCAGCAAGATCGAGAAAATTGGAAAAATCAAGAAAAGGTTTTATATATCGAACAAGCTCAAAAAGAAGGGTATCAGCAAGGAGTGGAGGATGGCATCCAGAAGGGCTATAACAAAATTGCAGGAGATATCGCTTTTGCAAAAGAAGTGGTAGAGTCCGCAAAAAAAGATTATCGGCAGCATATCGAATCATCTGAAATCGTTATTTTGAATCTTGCTGTTAAAGTGGCAGAAAAAATTATCGGGCAACAGCTTGATAAAGATGAAGGATCTTTTTTATCCATCGTCAAAAAAGCCATCAAAGAGGTAAGGGATCACAGGGAAGTGCAAGTGCACATTCACCCGGTTCAATATCAATCTATTCTTTCCCATAGGGAAGAGTTAATTTCCATCTTTCCAAAGGATACAGAGTTGTATATCTTTCCAGACGATGAACTTGAAGAAGACAGCTGTATTATCGAATCCGAAACAGGAAAGATAGATGCCAGTGTCGATAGTCAGCTACATGAAATAAAAGTGAAACTTACTGAACTGCTGGAAGGGGATAAAGATGAAAGCTAGTGACCTCTTGCCATTAATTGATGAAGTCGATCCATTCAAAAATTATGGACGGGTAAAACGTGTGGTAGGTTTAATGATAGAATCTCAAGGCCCTGAAAGCTCTGTAGGCGACATTTGTTATATCTATACTGGTATACAAAAAAAGAAAAATCGAATATTGGCCGAAGTTGTCGGTTTTCGGGATGAAATTGTTATTTTAATGCCATTTACCGCAGTCAGTGATATTGCACAGGGGTGTATCGTTGAAGGAAGCGGACGAAGCCTTGAGATAAAGGTAGGCAGTGGGTTGATTGGCAAGGTAGTCGATCCAATGGGTCATCCTCTTGATGATTCCCTGCTTCCGAAAGGCCTCGCTACCGTTCCGGTGGATCAAGACCCGCCAAATCCGATGAAACGACCTCCCATTAATGAACCGATAGATGTAGGAGTACGGGTGATTGATAGTTTATTGACAGTTGGAAAAGGTCAGCGTGTAGGCATCTTTGCAGGGAGCGGTGTGGGGAAAAGTACGTTGCTTGGTATGGTGGCAAGGAATACGACGGCTGACTTAAACGTTATCGGCCTTGTTGGAGAACGTGGCCGTGAAGTTCGGGAATTCATTGAGAGGGACCTTGGACCAGAAGGGCTAGCACGATCAATCGTTGTTGTAGCGACGTCTGATCAGCCAGCACTTATGCGGATAAAAGGTGCTTTAACGGCAACGGCCATCGCCGAATATTTTCGTGATAAGGGATTGAATGTAATGCTGATGATGGACTCGGTCACAAGGGTTGCGATGGCCCAGAGGGAAATTGGGCTTGCTATCGGTGAACCCCCGACGACCAAAGGATATACGCCATCCGTATTCGCCATCCTGCCAAGGTTACTGGAAAGAACGGGAACAAATCAACTTGGTACCATTACAGCTTTTTATACGGTTCTTGTCGACGGAGATGATATGAATGAGCCCATCGCTGATGCAGTAAGGGGAATATTGGATGGTCACTTCATACTGGACCGAAATCTAGCAAATAAAGGACAGTTTCCAGCTCTCAATGTATTAAAGAGTATAAGCCGTGTCATGAATAACATAGTTGAGAACAAGCATAAAAAATCTGCGGAAAAATTGAGAGCGAGTTTATCAACCTATATGGAGTCGGAAGATTTAATTAATATAGGAGCTTATAAAAGGGGATCTTCAAAGCAAATTGATACCTCCATTACGCGTTATCCGGAAATCATTTCATTTTTAAAGCAAGGAACGCATGAGAAATCTCCCAAAAATGATAGTATTAATGCCCTTGTCGAATTGATGGAGAAAGGTGATTAGTTAATAGTTATGATTTATCAATATAAATTCGAGAAGATCCTGACCATCAAAGAAAAAGAAAAAAGCGATGCACTGGCTAAATATAATGCTGCTTTAAAAAGGTTTGAAGAAGTGGCAGAGAAATTATATAAGCTCTTAAAGAAAAAAGAAGAGTTGCTTGAATTTCAGCAGGAAAAACTGCGAAATGGATTATCCGTCCAGGAAATTCGACATCATCAGCTATTTATGGACAACCTGGAAAAACTCTTAAGCCATTGTCAGCAGGATGTCATTGAAGCACGATACAAGATGAATGTTCAACGGGATATAGTAATGGAAAGAAATATTGAGGTTAAAAAGTACGAGAAAATGAAAGAAAATGATTTTCTTAAATTCCTTGAAGTCATAAAGGAAGCTGAGAATAAACAAATGGATGAAATATCAATCCGGCAATTCTTAAGCAAAGGCGTTAGGTGATGGAATGCGTAAAAAAAGTGAATCTAATGGATTGGAAGAATTGGAGGAAAGCAAGATAAGTAAGTTTCAATGGTTTCTTGTTATCTTCATTCCTTTAATTTTTGCTGTAGTGGTAGTGCTAATCGTTTTCACGGTTGCAGGGGTCAATATAGGGGAGAAGGTGAAAGAGATATCTGCAAAAATCCCCTTCATTGAATCGAATGAAAAGGGCGAAGAAAAAGGAAACCCAGCCAAGAGTGATGAGAAACTTTCATTGAAGCTGGAAAAATTGGAAATGGAGATTGAAAACAAGGAAAAAGAGATAGACAAGCTCGAGAGCATCATTGATACACGTGACAAGGTCATAGAAAAGGCAGAATTAGAAAAACAGCAGCTTCAAACAGACATGAATCAACTTAAGAATAGTCAGAATGGTAATAAACAGGCGTTTAAAGAAATAATCCGTACATATGAAACCATGGCTCCTAAGAAATCTGCACCTATCCTTACAGAAATGAATGATGATGACGCAATGGAGATTCTCTCAAGTATGAAGGCAGCCACTTTAGCGAAGGTATTGGAGCAAATGACAACGGCAGATGCTGCAAGGTTAACGAAGAAACTGACGGAACAAAGTTCTCAAGAGGAAAGATGAAGGATGTTAATAATATGAATTCAGCTATTAATTCTTTACTCCCCTTGGCATCAGTAAGTCAAAAGGCATCAATAAAGCCTAACCAGCAAACGAATCCCGGGTTTGGTTCATTCCTTCAATCTGTAGGGGCAGAACCATCCATTCAATCGAATGCAGAATCCCCTGACGTCACTGAAGCGAGATTGTCTGCTTTAAGGGATTTGCTTGGATTTTTGAAACTTGATACGTTAAGTGATCCAGACGAAGAGAGTGTTGTTGATGATACTTCAGTAAACAACCAAGAAGAAGTTAGCAACCTTTTACAGGTACTAAAAAAAGTAACCGGCAATGATGAAGGGGCGCTAACGGAATTCTTTGAGAGCATAGAGGAAACGGATTTGGAAAAAGAACAAGATGACTTGAGCCTAAGTTCACAAAGTTTGTTATCAGCCAATGTCATGGAACTGTATACCATCCTAAAAAAAGTGTCTGTGTTAAGAGAGGAAGAGTGGAAGCAACTTCCAACAGCTGGTGTGGTAAACCTTTTGAAACTGGTGAAAATTCAAGATCTTCTCTCGGAGAATCAGGATTTGAAACAAGATGAAGCGGCCATCCAGAAACAAATGAAAAATCTGCTTGAAGGGATAACGGGAAAACTGGAAAAATGGCTGTCCAATCAGCAAAAAACAAATTCAGATCCTGACAATTCCAGCAATTTGGAAAAAGGGCAGAATAAACCAATCGAAACATTGAAAAGCGTCTTCTCACAATTATCTGGAAGTGCCAAGGTAAGTAAAGCTGGAAGAATCCCAAACGTTGTCACTTTGAAAACAGTTGATAGTGGTAACTTTCAAGGTTCTGGTATGCCTTTTCACATGACAAAGCTGGAACAATTCGTCTTGACAGCACCATCCATTGGGGAGAAAAATGTGAGCCAAGAAGAGTTTATTAAACAATTTGAAAATATTCTAAGTAAGGCGAATTTCAGCGGAATGAACGGTGTAAATAAACTGTTGATCAGATTGAATCCAGAACATCTAGGGTCACTTAGAATCGAGTTGATTCAAAAGGATGGTATGTTGTCAGCTAAGATTATGGCTACTACAGCACAGGCAAAAGATATGATGGAAAAACAGATTCACGGCTTAAAACATGCCTTTAGCGGTCAAAATATCCAAATCGAAAAAATTGAAATTTCACAGGCGTACAATGCTTTTACCTCTGAGAAATTCAACCACAAAGATGAGGAAGAACAACCTAATCAACATGAGAGTAAGGAAGAAAGCCATGATGAGACAGAAAGTGAATTTATAGGCTCCCTTGCTGAAGCTTTGTTAAATCTGGAAGTGTAGGTGAAAAAGTGACGACCATCGATACATCACTCTTATTATCAAACTATCAAAATGGTAATAGAAATACTGGGGATTCATTGGGAAAAGATGATTTCTTGAAATTATTGCTTACCCAGCTTCAAAACCAAGATCCGTCAAGCCCTATGGACAATACAGAATTCATCGCTCAAATGGCCACTTTTTCTTCTCTGGAACAGATGATGAATATGGGAGTCCAACTTGAAAAAATAATCGGGAACAATCAACAAAATAGTTTAATGAACTATAACACTTTTGTCGGTAAGGAAGTCACTTGGCATAAATTAAATGAAGGTGATGATGATCTTGCGATAGAAGAAGGGACAGGCGTCGTGAAATCCATTCAATATAAGGGTGATAGTGTTTATTTTATCTTAGAAGATGGCACAAAACTTGAGCCAGCGAACATTTCGGCCATGGAGCAGCGAAGTACCGCATCCAATAGCTTAACGGAGGCTAGTGAGCTAATAGGCAAGCGTGTTTCTTGGAAGGATGAAAAAAATGGGGAGTCATCTGCAGTCGTTATCTCTGTTTCCATGAATAATGGCAAACTGCAAATTGAAGTGGATGATGAAAGCAACACCAAGCTATCATCAGATCAATTGACTAAAATCGCTGGAGCTTAAGAGGGCGGAATATGAAACTTGGTTTTCGAGCGAATTCCGCTCAGATGATGTCTTGAACAAGCTTGCCCTTGCGGCAAAGACAGTTGATTCAACAAGGGTTTCAATCGCATTTGATCAATAGTAAACATGCTGAAAATGCGGTTGATTGAAAGCACGAAAAACAACGTCATCAGTCATGGACAGGGATGAAGCATCGTCTTGAATTTTCACCAACATTAATTGGATTAATAGGCTGGACCCAGTATGGGAAGCCATGACTGTGAAAGGACAGGAGCAGTCGATATATGAAAGGGGAGCTTTTACATGCTTCGTTCGATGTATTCAGGAATAAGTGGATTAAAAAACTTACAAACAAAATTGGATGTTATCGGTAATAATGTCGCCAATGTCAATACTTACGGTTTCAAAAAAAGCCGGGTGACATTCAGCGATGCGATGAACCAAACCGTATCTGGTGCAAGTGCAGCAACAGCCAATAAAGGTGGAACTAACTCTAAACAAATTGGATTGGGTTCGACGATTGCTACAATCGATACCATCCATTCGCAATCAAGCTTGCAAACTACCGGTCGCGATCTTGACTTAGGAATATCCGGGGATGGTTATTTCATCGTCAAGCAAGGCGATGCACTTTCCTATACACGAGCAGGAAACTTCTATCTGGATGATAATGGTACGCTTGTCAACTCGAATGGTCTGAAAGTACAAGCCTACAAGGTTGATGAAAACGGAAAACGATCAAAAACGATCGGTGACGTTGCTGTTAATGTCAATGCGATTTTACCTGCTGTAACAACGACTAAAATATCAGTAAGTGAAAACCTTGCTGCTGATGCCATTGATGGTTCAGTATTTAGCCAGCAAATAAAAGTCGTTGACGATAAGGGGAAAGAACAGACGGCAACTATCTACTTCCAAAAAACAGGTGATAATAAATGGGAGCTTTTTGATGAAGAACCTGCTGCTTTGGGGGATGCTTCTGCAACTAAACCAAAACCGTTCACTTCAGTGAGTTTCGATGCAAATGGTCAGATAGTGGCTGCGGATAAAAATAAGGCAAACCAAACCCTTAGCATTACAAGCGGCAAAGAGGACGACACGAATACAGCAGTTGATGAAAGCATTCAAAAAGTTAAATTGGATTTTGATTTCTCAAAACTCACTCAAGTAAAAGGGTCTACGACTGCTCTGGTCAATCCGAATGGCAATAAGGAAGGGAAACTCGAGAGTTTTAATATTGGTTCATCGGGAGAAATAAATGGCGTGTATTCCAACGGGCTCATCACAACATTAGGCCAACTGGCCGTTGCCAAGTTTTCCAATTCATCCGTCTTGACGAAAACAGGTGGTAATACTTTTCAGGAATCAATCAATTCAGGGACTGCAAACATCAATATCGCAGGTGAGGGTCGCGGAATGATTGCATCAGGCTCATTGGAAATGTCCAATGTGGATTTATCTGAAGAGTTTACCGAAATGATCGTTGCGCAACGTGGTTTTCAGTCGAATTCCCGGATTATCACGACATCGGATGAAATCTTACAAGAACTGGTTAACTTAAAACGATAAGTTAAGGGGGGGAGGAGCCAGTTGCTTTTTGCTCTGGCTCCCAAATATCATTATCAAAGTCACAAGACTCAATGGAAAATGCTTTCATATCAATGCATTGTACATAGATACAGTCGAATCATTGCCTGATACGACCATTACTTTTACAAATGGCAAGAAAATCGTGGTGCTTGAGAAGGAAGAGGAAATGGTTGAAGCTATTATACAATTTTATCGTACCGTGAATATTCTCGGATTTCGCAATGATGTGGAGGAAAGAACATGAAAAAGAAATTAATGACAATTATGATGATTATGCTTGTGGCGATAACACTTGTTGGTGTCATAGCGGTCGTGGTTGTGACAAAGTTATCTGACCCCACATCTGCCGAAGGTAAACCGAGCATTGACGAAATTGTCAAATCATCCGTTGAAATTCCTGAAATTACAACGAATCTGGCCGGCAATGATTATATTAAAATCTCATTTATGGTCCAAACAGAAAATAAGAAAGCTAAAGAAGAGTTGGAAAAAAGAAGCTTTCAGATGAAAAATATCATTATTACGGAACTATCCGAAATGAAAGCAGAAGAGTTAACGGGTAAAAAGGGCAAGGAAAAACTACAAGATGCATTAAAGACTAGAATGAATGAATTAATGGAAGAAGGAAAAGTTGAAAAGGTTTATATAACCTCCTCGATTCTTCAATAAGAACATCCTTGCTACATTAAATAAGAAGGGGAAGCTTTGGAGGTGAGTGTTAATGTCCGGGGAAATATTATCGCAAAATGAAATCGATGCTTTGTTATCGGCCATTTCCACAGGTGAAATGGATGCAGATGATTTAAAGAAAGAAGAAGTAGAAAAAAGAGTGAAAGTGTATGACTTTAAAAGGGCACTTCGCTTTTCAAAGGATCAAATCCGGAGTTTGACTAGGATACACGAAAACTTTGCAAGGTTGCTGACCACTTACTTTTCGGCTCAGCTTAGGACATATGTTCAAATTTCCGTTGCTTCGGCAGACCAAATCCCATATGAAGAGTTTATTCGTTCAATTCCGAAAATGACTATCCTGAATGTGTTTGAAGTGCCGCCTTTAGATGGACGTATCATCCTTGAGGTTAACCCGAATATCGCCTATTCCATGATGGATCGAGTTTTGGGAGGGCGGGGCATTAGCGTTAATAAGGTAGATAGTTTAACGGAAATAGAAACGAAAATCATGTCCAATTTATTCGAGAAGGCTTTTGAAAATTTACAGGAGGCATGGGGAACGATTGTTGAAATCGAACCTGTGATGACAGAGTTCGAAGTGAATCCACAATTCCTTCAACTGGTTTCACCCAACGATACTGTTGTTGTCATTTCCTTGAATACCCAAATCGGTGAAACGAGCGGGATGATTAATATTTGCATTCCTCACGTCGTTTTAGAACCTATCATACCGAAGTTATCTGCTCATTATTGGATGGAAACTTCCCAAAAGGAAAAAATCCCAGAGGAAATCATGATTTTGGAAAAGCGTATCCGAAACGCAGACCTTCCCATTATTTCTGAACTTGGTTCTACAGATATCACGATCCATGATTTTTTGCTGCTTGATGTTGGTGATGTCATCGATTTAAATAAGGCAATCGATGAACCTTTGACGATAAAAATTGGAGGAATCCCAAAATATAGTGCGCAGCCAGGTAAAGTAGGTAAAAAACACGCCATCCAGATTCTTGATATTTTGAAAGGGGGAGACGAAGATGGTAAGTGATGAAATGCTTTCACAAGACGAAATTGATGCCCTTTTGAAAGGTACAAGTGATATAGAAGATGAGGTGAACACTCTTTCGATGAACGATTATTTATCAATGATGGAACTCGATGCTCTCGGTGAAATTGGTAATATCTCTTTCGGAAGTTCGGCAACTGCCTTATCCACGTTATTGAATCAGAAAGTGGATATAACTACCCCGACGGTCACCGTCATTGAAAAGGGCCAGATTTCGAAAGAATTCCCTTATCCGTATGTAGCGATTCAAGTTCAATATACAGAAGGATTTTCAGGTATTAATATGTTGGTCATCAAGCAAAGCGATGCTGCTATCATAGCCGATTTGATGCTTGGCGGTGATGGACTAAATCCTTCAGACATGCTGGGGGAAATTCAATTGAGTGCGGTCCAGGAAGCCATGAACCAAATGATGGGTTCGGCAGCGACATCCATGTCGACTATTTTTAGTAAAAAAGTTGATATTTCTCCGCCAAGCATAGATTTACTTAACTTTTTAAATGGTGAAGGAGAAAATGCGATACCAGATGAGGATTTATTTGCAAAAATCTCTTTCCGTCTGCGTGTCGGTACGTTAATTGATTCCAGCATCATGCAAATGCTGCCTTTAGAATTCGCTAAAGGACTAGTTTCTGAACTTTTAAATGGAACAAGCGAACCAACCGAAATGAAAACGGAAAAAGTATTAAGTGATCCAGTTATAAACAATCCATCCCAGGAGCCTGACCAATTTCAGTACGCTGGAACGAACCAAACGGCAAATGAGTTCAATGGACAAGGTGGTTATCAAACTCAACCTACGAACCAAATACCGGATGTGCCGCAACATTTTGGAGGTTCATCTGTACCAACAGGTCAGCCGGTAAATGTTCAGCCTGCCAGTTTCACTAGTTTCCAGCCCTTTCAGCTTCAAGAGACTGAAACGAAAAATCTCAGCATGCTGATGGATATTCCATTGCAAGTAACAGTGGAGCTCGGAAGAACGAAGCGTTCTGTCAAGGATATTTTGGAGCTGTCGTCCGGTTCGATAATCGAATTGGATAAGTTGGCCGGCGAGCCAGTGGATATCCTGGTAAACAGTCGCTTGATAGCAAAAGGCGAAGTAGTAGTGATTGATGAAAACTTTGGAGTCCGTGTTACGGATATCATGAGCCAAAGCGACAGATTAAATAAAATTAGATAAATTTGGGGGACGAAAAGAATGGCGAATAGAATTTTAATTGTGGACGATGCAGCATTTATGAGAATGATGATAAAGGATATCCTTTCTAAAAATGGTTTTGAAATTGTCGGTGAAGCAGCAGATGGCGCGCAAGCCGTGGAAAAATATAAAGAAACACATCCGGATCTTGTAACGATGGATATTACCATGCCTGAAATGGATGGAATTACAGCTTTAAAAGAAATAAAAAAGGTGAATCCTCAAGCTAAGGTCATTATGTGTTCAGCGATGGGGCAACAAGCCATGGTCATTGATGCAATCCAGGCGGGCGCCAAGGACTTTATCGTGAAGCCATTCCAGGCTGACCGGGTATTGGAAGCCATAAATAAAGCATTAAGTTAAGAGGGTGTCTTCATATTGTTTTTTATAAAAAAATGGCTTCAGGTCCCACTGATGATAGCAGTACTCTTCTCTGGGGCCATTCCGGCCCATGCGGAAGATCTAGATAAAACAGTGAAGGAAGTTTATGAGCAGCCAGATGATCAGAAAGTAGATAATGAAAAATCGATAGACTCTCAATCTAACAATCAGGCTTCTAATCCGGATAAAGTCGGGATTACCGTTTGGGAATTTCTCAGGATGATATTTGCTACTATTTTTGTAGTGGCACTTCTGTATATCATATTGAAGTTCATCAATAAAAAGAGTAAATCGTACCAAAAGGCAAATTCTGTAGAGAATTTAGGCGGTACGAGCCTTGGTGCAAATCGTTCTGTTCAACTTGTTAAAATCGGAGGGCGAATATTGGTAATCGGGGTTGGTGAAAATATTCAACTCTTGAAAGAAATAGATGATCCTTTGGAATATGAACAGCTTTTGAAAGATTATAACGATAAGTTGGATCAAATGATTCAGCCTGGGGAGTTTGCAGCTAAATTGAAAAATAAGTGGTTGAAGAATAGAGAATCCGAAACCGCTAGTTTTTCTTCAGAGCTCGAAAGTCAACTTGATCAAATGTCTGATAGCAGGAAGAAGCTATTAAATGAGCTTGATAGGAAAGGAAAAGACAATGAATGAATGAGTTCATGGAGTTTTTCAATAACAGTGATCCCACTAATGTCTCTACTTCCGTCAAGCTTGTTCTTCTAATGACCGTATTATCGCTGGCTCCAAGCATATTGATCCTGATGACGTGTTTTACAAGAATCATCATTGTCCTGAGTTTTGTAAGAACATCGCTAGCTACACAGCAGATGCCTCCGAATCAGGTACTGGTCGGACTAGCTCTTTTCATGACCTTTTTTATAATGGCACCGACTTTTCAGGAAGTGAATGAGAAAGCATTAACTCCGTTATTTAATGAAGAAATAGATTTAGAAGAGGCATATGTGCAGGCCTCCATACCTTTTAAGGAATTCATGAGTGCGCATACAAGGCAAAAGGATCTGGCATTATTTTTGGAATATGCCAAGGTGGATAAGCCGGAAACGGTACAGGACATTCCCTTGACTGCATTTGTACCAGCTTTTGCAATCAGTGAAATCAAAACAGCATTTCAAATAGGTTTTATGATTTTCATACCATTTCTGGTGATTGATATGGTAGTTGCAAGTGTCCTGATGTCGATGGGGATGATGATGTTACCGCCAGTCATGGTTTCCCTCCCATTTAAAATCCTCCTGTTCATTCTAGTTGACGGATGGTATTTAGTAGTGAAGTCTTTATTACAGAGTTTTTAAGCAGGTGAGAAAAAATGAGTGCAGAGTTTGTTATTGATGTAGCAGAAAAAGGAATTTATATGGTATTGATTATCGCTGGCCCATTGATGGTAATCGCTCTTATTGTAGGCCTATTAGTAAGTATCTTTCAGGCGACTACCCAGATTCAGGAACAAACCTTGGCATTCGTTCCAAAAATCGTGGCAGTCTTATTGGGGCTCATTTTACTGGCTCCATGGATGCTGAGCCATCTGTTATCATACGCCAATGAAATATTCGGTAACCTGAATCGATTTGTAGGGTAGGGCATGGAGGAAATATTTCCGCACTTTCCCGCCTTTTTATTAATTGTGGTCAGGGTCACTACGTTTTTTGTGGCTATGCCGATTTTTTCGTATCGTTCAATACCGATTCAACATCGTGTAGGGCTTGGAATCTTTCTTGCCTGGATCATGTACTATACCATTGAAGCCCCTGTTCTGGACTTGGATGTCACATTTTATTTATTAATCATTAAGGAAGCGCTTGTTGGACTTTTCATAGGATTCGCTGCCTATATGATTTTATCGGCCGTTCAAATCGCAGGTGGATTGATTGATTTTCAGTTGGGTTTTTCAATTGCTAATGTCATCGATCCCCAAACTGGGGCTCAAAGCCCGTTGTTGGGACAATACCTTTATACAATCGCTTTATTATTCCTATTAAGCACAAACGGCCATCATTTGCTTTTGGATGGAATCTTTTACAGTTATCAGTTCATCCCGATTGACCAATTATTCGTACCATTCGGAGATCATACATTGATAGAATACTTGGCCAAAGCGTTCAGCAAAGCCTTCATGATTGCTTTTCAAATGTCCATGCCAGTGGTGGGGAGCATTTTTTTAGTGGATGTCACACTGGGAATCCTGGCAAGGACAGTTCCTCAATTAAATGTGTTCGTTGTCGGAATTCCAGTGAAAATCATAGCTGGCTTAGCGATCATAGTACTGGTTATGGGGATGATGATGACGGTTGTCACCCAACTTTTCAATTTCTTGCTTTTGACGATGCGTCATCTAATGCAGCTGATTGGAGGCGTTTGATATAGAGAGATTTCAACTGGATTTACAGTTTTTCGCTGGTGAGAAGACCGAAAAGGCGACTCCAAAAAAACGTCAGGATTCGAAGAAAAAAGGACAGGTGGCAAAGAGTCAGGATGTAAATACGTCTGTGAATTTAATTGCTGTATTTGCAGTGCTATTTATCATGGGGCCCTATATGTACAAGCATTTGCTCGGACTCATGAAAGAATATCTGCAACATTTTACTCTGGCTGGATTCAGCGAGGAAAATGTACAAATTATCATGATTGAGGTTTTGAAGGAGATGGGTCTGGTCCTTGGGCCCGTTTTTGCAGCAGCAATAGTGGCTGGGATCTTGGCGAATGTCATGCAAATTGGGTTTATGTTTTCAGCAGAATCCATTCAGTTCAAACTTGAAAAATTGGATCCCATAAAAGGGTTCAAACGTATTTTTTCCATGAGAGCCATTGTTGAACTATTGAAATCCATACTTAAAATATCTTTTGTTGGTTTTGTTGCCTTTTATGTACTTTGGCAACGTATGGACGAGATTATGATTTTATCACAGACATCTGTGGAAGAAGCGATGTCAACATTGGCGGATATTACGATTAAAGTTGGGTTTTATGCTGCCGTGGCTTTATTGTTCATCGCGCTATTAGACTATTTGTATCAAAAATATGACTTTGAAAAAAACATCCGAATGTCCAAACAGGATATTAAGGATGAATATAAAAATTCCGAAGGGGACCCACTTATCAAATCCAAGATCAAGCAAAAGCAAAGGCAGATGGCGGCTCAAAGAATGATGCAGGAAATTCCCAATGCGGATGTCGTCATCACTAATCCGACGCATTTTGCAATTGCTTTAAAATATGATGAAGATAAGGCAGAGGCTCCGGTTGTAGTAGCAAAAGGCGTTGATTTTGTTGCTCAGAAAATTAAATTTATTGCAAAAGAAAACGATGTGATCATGGTGGAAAATCGGCCTTTGGCAAGGTCTTTATATGATCAAGCGGAATTAAGCCAGGCGATACCTGAGGAGTTCTTTAAGGCGGTCGCTGAAATACTCGCCTTTGTATATAAAACCAAAGGTAAGCTGTAAAGAAGTAACAGGTAACCCGTTAGTTAGGAGAGATAAACATGCGAGCAAGAGATTTAGTTGTTATATCGAGCGTCATCCTGATCGTTGCCATGTTGGTCATTCCATTGCCAACATGGTTGTTAAGTATTTTACTCCTCTTAAATATCTCTCTTGCGCTGCTGGTTCTATTGACTACGATGAATATGAAAGAACCTCTCGAATTTTCTATCTTTCCTTCATTACTCCTTTTACTGACATTGTTCAGGCTAGGGTTGAATGTTTCGACGACTCGTTCCATTTTGACCTATGGTGATGCTGGAGGAGTTGTAGAAACCTTTGGATCGTTTGTAGTCGGAGGTAACGTACTTGTAGGATTGGTTGTGTTCATCATTTTGGTCATCATCAATTTCATTGTCATCACGAAAGGATCGGAACGGGTCTCCGAGGTGGCTGCCAGGTTTACGCTAGATGCGATGCCAGGGAAACAGATGGCCATTGATGCAGATTTAAATGCTGGGATGATTTCCGAAAACGAAGCACGTGTCAGAAGGGAAAAAATAAGCAACGAAGCAGACTTTTATGGCTCCATGGATGGGGCAAGTAAGTTTGTTAAAGGGGACGCCATTGCTGGCATCATCATTGTCATCATTAACTTAATTTTTGGTATGATCATTGGCATCATGCAATTGGACATGACTTTTGCAGAGTCCGCCGTACATTTTTCGATGTTATCAGTTGGTGATGGTATCGTCAGTCAGGTGCCTGCCTTATTGATTTCCACAGCAACAGGAATAGTCGTAACCCGGGCAGCCTCGAATGGCAACCTCGGAGCAGATATTGTTGAACAGTTATTTCAATTTCCTAAAATGCTCTACTTAACAGCAGCGACCATTTTTCTGCTAGGGTTATTCACTCCCATTTCCGAATTATTCACATTGCCGATTGCTGCTTTATTAGTCATTGGCGGGTATACAATTTCAAGGATACCAAAGCAGGATGAGAGTGAAATACAAGAAATGGAAGAGGTGCTGGAAACCGATGAAATGAAAAGTCCAGAAAGCGTCGTTAACCTTTTAAGTGTTGATCCGATTGAATTTGAGTTTGGATATGGACTGATTCCACTTGCAGACGCCAATCAAGGGGGGGACTTGCTTGATCGAGTCGTCATGATCCGCAGACAGCTTGCTATTGAATTGGGGCTTGTCATTCCTGTCGTCAGAATACGTGATAACATTCAGTTGAACCCTAATGAGTATCGGCTGAAAATTAAAGGAAGTGTCATGGCTAAAGGGGAATTGCTTCTTAATCATTTCTTGGCCATGAGCCCGGGGATAGAGGATGATTCAATAGAGGGAATCGATACGATAGAACCATCCTTCGGTTTACCAGCCAAATGGATCACGGAAGATATGAAGGAACATGCGGAGATGATGGGATATACGGTTGTAGACCCCCCAAGTGTAGTATCCACTCACTTGACGGAAGTCATAAAGGCCAATGCACAGGAATTATTAGGCAGGCAGGAAACGAAACAATTGATCGATCATCTCCATGAATCTTCCCCGATACTTGTAGAGGAAGTCACCCCGAATCCCTTGTCGATTGGCGATGTACAAAAGGTATTGGCAAAGTTATTGAAGGAAAAAGTCTCTATAAGGAATTTGCCGATCATTTTCGAAACACTTGCGGATTATGGGAAGTTATCGACTGACACAGATTTACTTACTGAATATGTACGTCAAAATCTAGCCAGACAAATAACGAATTCTTTTATTACAGATGAAAATAGAATTAAAGTCATAACATTATCGGGTAAAGTGGAAAAAACAATAGCGGATGGTGTTCAGCAAACTGAACATGGTAACTTTTTATCACTTGATCCAACTGTATCGCAATCTATATTGGAGGCAATTGCTGCGAAATTGGAAGAGCTGACATTAATGGATCACCAACCGATCTTACTCTGCTCTCCAGCAGTAAGGATGTATGCCAGGCAATTAACGGAACGTTATTTTCCTAATGTACCGATTCTTTCATACAATGAGCTTGAATCCAATGTAGAAGTACAAAGTGTAGGGGTGGTGAATATCGATTGAAGGTAAAGAAATATTTGGCACCATCAATGAGCGAGGCGATGAAGCGAATAAGGGTGGAACTAGGCAGTGATGCGGTCATCCTAAGTTCAAAGCCTGTATATACTAGTGGCTTCCTAGGATTATTCAAAAAGAGGAATATTGAAGTCATTGCAGCCATTGATCCAGTTTCCCAACCTAACCAAACGGTAAGTAAACAAAAAACGAAGAGGGTGCCTTTGAAACCGGAATTGGAAAGTGCACCTGATTTTAATGAAAACAAAAGGGCAAGTTCTGATTTATTACAAGAAATCGAAGGTTTGAAAGAAATGATCAAAAATATACAAATCAATTCATCTGGTAGGGAATATCCAGAAAAACTTCAGAAAATCCACGATTACCTAACGGAGCAGGAAGTGGATATATCACTGCGGTCACAAATCTTGGAAGAACTACTTCAAAAATGGTTTATTTTCAAACAAAAAGCCACTGATGAAGAAGTTCAGGTTTGGTTGGAAGAAGCCATGTTCGGGATTCTGGATAAGGTTGAAAATGGAAAACAAGGGCTGCAAAAAAAATATATTAATATTGTTGGTCCAACAGGAGTGGGAAAGACTACCACTCTTGCAAAAGTAGCTGCGGAAACCATGTTGAAGCATGATAAAAAAGTGGCGTTCATTACGACGGATACGTACAGGATTGCTGCAATAGATCAGCTTAAGACATATGCAAAGATTTTAAACGTTCCGATTGAAGTCGCTTATAATTTGGAAGATTTCAAAAAGGCGGCTGAACGCTTCTCCCACTATGATTACGTCTTTATAGATACGGCCGGGAGAAATTTCCGTAACCCGCAATATGTAAAAGACCTTCATGAAATCATCCATTTTACAGATGAGATGGAAACCTATTTAGTGTTGTCATTAACCTCTAAGCAAAAGGATATGGAAGATATTTATCGGCAGTTTTCGGCCATACCGATTAAACAGGTCATTTTTACAAAAGCGGACGAGACTTCCACTTTCGGAGCAATATTTAATTTTATACACGCTCATAAATTAGGAGCCGCTTATATAACAAATGGACAGAATGTGCCAGACGATATTGAAATAGCTACTTCATCACAGGTATTGAAAATGGCTTTTGGGGCTGAAAAATTTGAATGATCAAGCTGAGAACTTACGAAGACGATTGGAAGCCCGTCATAATCAATCAATGGCTAGGACAATTGCCGTTTTAAGTGGCAAAGGTGGAGTGGGAAAATCAAACTTTTCCCTGAACTTTTCCATAGCCCTTTCCAAAAGGGGGAAAAGGGTCCTGGTATTCGACATGGATATCGGCATGGGGAATATTGATATATTGATTGGGCAACATTCCCCCCTCAGTATTATTGATTTCTTTGAAAATGATTGTTGTTTGAAGGATATTATCACCGAAGGTCCCGGGAACATTTCCATCATTACTGGTGGAACAGGGCTGACGAATCTCTTTTCACTAGATGAAGAAAGCTATACCCGCTTTAATGAAGAATTCATTTCATTGTTGGCGAACTACGATTATATTTTATTTGATATGGGTGCTGGTATAACTCAGGATTCGATCAAATTCATATTATGTGTGGATGAATTATTCGTTATTACGACGCCTGAACCGACTTCTATCATGGATGCATACTCCGCAATGAAATATATTCATTCAGTCAATAAAGGTATTCCACTTTTCCTTGTTTGCAATAGGGTTTTCACGAGTAAGGACGGGAAAGAAACGATAGAGCGGCTCCAAAATGCACTAGTGAAATTTTTGGGTCTAGAAACCGTTGCACTAGGGTATTTACCTGATGATAGAACTGTTTCAAGAGCTGTTACAAAACAAATTCCCTTTATCCTTTTCGATTCAAAAGCCAATGTATCCAAAGCAATTGTGGACATTGCATCGAGATATGTAAACCATTCATTTGAGGGAGAAGTGACTTTGCAAAAAAGCGATTTCCTCCGAAATATGAAGAGATATTTTCTTGGAAAGTAGGTCTCCTTATATGGATAAAGTAAAAGTGCTGATAGTGGATGATTCTGCGTTTATGAGAAAGTTAATTTCAGAGTTTTTAGCAGAGGAGAGCAAGGTCGAAGTCATCGGAACTGCAAGAAATGGAATAGAAGCTTTAGATAAAATAAAGGCTTTAAAGCCAGATGTCGTGACTTTGGATGTGGAAATGCCGGTTCTGGACGGCTTGGAAGCATTAAACCGGATCATGAATGAATGTCCAACCGCTGTAGTGATGCTATCAAGTACAACGAAAATAGGTACGGAAAATACATTTGCTGCCATGAATAGTGGAGCCTTTGACTTTGTGGCTAAACCATCAGGTGCCATATCCCTGGATTTACATAAAATTAAGAAAGAACTTTACGAGAAAGTTATGGCAGCCAGCAGGGCAAATGTTCACAAACTACAAAAAAATGCTCTAAATATTGAAAGAAGCCCATCGTTTTTTTTGGAGTATAGTAAAATAGAATCAATTGAAATGGTAAAAAGCGAAAAAAATAAAAAAATATGGTCCAATGGATATAAGAAGATTATAGTCATTGGTACATCTACAGGTGGCCCAAAAGCTTTGCAGACTGTATTGACAGAACTGCCAGAAGATATTGAGGCGCCCATTCTTGTTGTCCAGCACATGCCCCCCGGTTTTACAAAATCCTTGGCTACACGCCTGGATTCATTATGTAAGATTCAAGTGAAAGAAGCTGAAGAGGGGGAGTTGATCCAAAAAGGAATCGCCTACATCGCTCCTGGAGGTTTTCACTTGAAAGTGAGGAAAGTCGGAATGAGTTGGGCAGTCCTTTTGGATCAAACCGAATTGCGTAATGGACATCGCCCGTCGGTGGATGTTCTATTTGAATCAGTAAGTGAAATTAAGGATCTTGCGAAAATAGCCGTTATCATGACCGGGATGGGTATGGATGGGACGTTAGGGCTTAAGCGGTTGAAACAAAAGGGTCCTTTAAAAGCGATAGCCGAATCACAGGAGACATCAATCGTTTTTGGTATGCCGAAAGCAGCAATCAGTACCAATTTAATAGACAACATAGAGGATGTGGAAAAGATAGCTAAAGCGATAATAAGCTATTGTTAACACGTGGAGGTGGAGATTGTATGGATATGAATCAGTATCTAGAGGTATTTATAGAAGAAAGTAAAGAACATCTTCAAACATGCAGCGAACAGTTGCTTGTATTTGAAAAGAACCCGGAAGACCTCTCGATTGTAAATGAAATCTTTCGTTCCGCTCACACCTTAAAAGGGATGTCGGCAACTATGGGGTATGAGGATTTAGCCAATTTAACCCATAAAATGGAGAATGTTTTAGATGCAATCCGAAACAGTCAAATCATACTTACGCCTGAATTGTTTGATGTGATATTTTTAGCGGTCGATGATTTAGAGGCGATGGTCATGTCCATTGCTGAAGGTGGAGATGGAAAAAGGGATGTAGTGAAGGTTGTCAATCAACTTGAATTGATTGAAAAAGGGGAGTTCCAAGTTTTATCATCCTCCATTGCAGAGGTTGCAGCAGCTTCTGCCGTTCTTGGAAAGGAAGAAATGACTGCGGGGGAGTACGATGAATTTGAATGGACAGTGCTCCAGCAGTCCAAAGAGCAGGGGTTCAACAGCTTTGAAATTTCGATAGGTTTGCGTGAAGACTGTCTTTTAAAAGCTGCCCGCGTGTTTATGGTATTTGAAGTGCTTGAAAAATCAGGTGAAGTAATCAAGTCGCATCCACCCGTTGAACTTTTGGAAGAAGAGCAGTTCGATCAACAATTCACAATCACGATGGTAACAAGAGAATCGGCTGAAGAGCTACAGAAAAAAATCATGAAGGTTTCTGAAGTGGATCGAGTTGTTCTGAATGCCCTTGATTTTGAAGGCTTGCGACATGCGGACAATACTGAAGAGGATAAAATTACTGCAGTGAATAAACAGGAACAAGAGAGAAATGATGCCGAGATTCCAATTGATAATAAGGAGAAGAAAAAACAGGCATCCGTCAAGCCAGCGTCAAGCAAGACCATCCGGGTAAACATTGAACGGCTGGATATATTAATGAACTTATTCGAGGAACTTGTAATCGATAGAGGCAGACTTAATCAAATTTCCAGTGATTTGGATAATCAAGAACTTCATGAAACAGTGGAAAGAATGTCCCGTATAACGAGTGATTTACAAACAATCGTGTTGAATATGCGTATGGTGCCTGTGGAAACGGTATTCAATCGTTTTCCAAAAATGGTTCGTCAATTAGCAAGGGATTTAAACAAGAAAGTTGATTTGGAAATCATCGGATCTGAAACGGAACTTGATCGTACAGTCATTGATGAAATTGGTGATCCTCTCGTCCATTTATTAAGAAACGCTCTGGATCATGGAATTGAAACACCTGAAGAACGTCTGGGGAAAGGGAAGAATGAAGAAGGTAAAATCCAATTAAAAGCGTATCACAGCGGGAATCATGTTTTCATTGAAATCGATGATGATGGGGCAGGCATCAATAAAGAGCGAGTCTTGAACAAGGCGCTTTCCAATGGGATTTTAACTAGGGAAATGGCTTCCACTCTAACAGATAAGCAAATCTATGAATTGATATTCGCCTCTGGTTTCTCAACAGCAGAGACCATTTCAGATGTGTCAGGGCGCGGTGTAGGTCTGGATGTAGTCAAAAATACAATCGAGTCTCTGGGCGGTTCAGTCACGATTGATTCCAAGGAGAACGAAGGATCCATATTCCTTATTCAGCTTCCACTTACATTATCCATTATTTCAGTCATGCTGGTTGCGATTCAAAACGAAAAATATGCTATACCGCTTTCTTCTATTATAGAGACTGCGATCATAAAAAGAGAAGATATCATGAATGCCCATAACCAGCAAGTTATTGACTTCAGGGGGAAAGTACTGCCACTTCTGTTCTTGAAAGATATTTTTGAAGTGCCTGTCAGTCAGGAAGAAGAAGAATTCCTCTCCGTTGTCATTGTAAGAAAAGGAGATAAATTAGCAGGATTAGTCGTTGATTCATTTATCGGGCAGCTAGAAATCGTTTTGAAATCACTGGGTAATTATTTAGCAAGTGCATTTGCAATATCGGGGGCAACGATTCTTGGTGATGGTCAAGTAGCCTTAATCATAGACTGCAACACATTGATTCATTGATTGATAGGAAAATAAGAAGAGCCGTGTCACTTTCAGGTTAACATTTAGCTTACCTATCATCATGATTTTTTTGCAAAGAGGAGGGGAATAGATGTCGGAGGATATGAAAGTAATCGTATTTCAAATTAAAGATAAAGAATATGCCATTCCAGTAGATAAAGTGAGCGGAATTGAAAAGCTTCTGCATATAACCAGAGTCCCAAAGGCTGTTCAGTTTGTTAAGGGAGTCATCAATTTAAGGGGAGTCATTACCCCAATTATTGATTTACGGGTCCGTTTTGGATTCGAAGAGGTGGAATACGATGATTCTACAAGGATTATCATAGTCATTCTGGATGATATGGAAGTAGGGTTAATAGTGGATTCAGCTAATGATGTTTTGGATATTCCAGTGGATAGTATTGAGCCGCAGCCTGAAGTTGTGGGTCATTTGGCTTCAGAATACATTAGCGGCGTAGCAAAAATTGAAAAGCGTCTGCTCGTCTTAATTAATTTGGAAAAGGCATTAAGTCTAGAAGTGACTGAAAATATGTTAAAAGAAGGATAATCATATGTCGTTCATTGAAAAAATCAATCCTCTTCAACTCGATATTTTGAAGGAAATTGGCAATATAGGAGCCGGAAATGCAGCAACTGCGCTTTCAGCCATCCTTAATAGGAAAATAGATATGAATGTTCCTAATGTTCGAATCGTATCCTTCGATGAAATGATGGAAATGGCCGGCGGGGCCGATCACGTCGTTGCCAGCGTTTTTCTTAGAATAGAAGGTGACGCATCTGGGAGTATGTTTTTAATCCTTACGCTTCCAGTAGCCCAATACTTGATTCGACAGATGACTGGTGAAGAAACCTTTTCGATAGATTCTACACCCTATACTGAATTGGCATTCTCTAGTCTTCAGGAATTAGGGAATATATTATCGGGATCCTATCTATCTTCACTAGCTGATTTCACTGGATTGAATTTATATCCATCTGTTCCGTCATTGAGCATCGATATGGCAGGCGCGGCTATCAGCTATGGATTATTGGAATTATCCCAAGTAAGTGACGCAGCCATTGTCATTGATACGGTCCTCGAAAAAGATCAGCTACATGCGGAATCCTTTGATGGTCATTTCTTTTTATTGCCTGATCCTGAATTTTTCGATATCATTTTTGCCGCTTTGGGAGTGACACTAAATGACTGATTTGTTACATGTCAAGGTTGTGAAGGTCGGAATAGCGGATATGAATATTATAAAACCTCCCCATTCGATCCGTACTTCCGGGCTAGGGTCTTGTGTTGGTCTTGTGATTTATGACGAAAAAAAAGGGATTGCCGGTTTGGCTCACGTCATGTTGCCTGACTCTTCACTCGCTAAATCGGGTCAGATCAATGTTGCTAAATTTGCGGATACGGCTGTTAAGAAATTAGTGCATCTCTTAGTAAAAGAAGGCGCAAGAATGCCATTCTTAAAGCGAAGTTGGCTGGCGGGGCGCAAATGTTTCAATTTGCCTCAGGGGGGGACTTAATGAGAATAGGTCCCCGGAATGTGGATGCAGTCAAAAAAGAGTTACTTGACTTGCGCATTCAAGTCGTTGCTGAAGATGTTGGGGGGAATAGCGGGAGAACGATCGAATTCAAATTGAACGATTGTTTACTGAATATACGGACCGTAAATAAAGGGACAAAAAGCATATAGAAACGGAAATAGCATTAAAAAAAGCGCAGTTAAAATTATGACAGGATCACAAGAATCAAATTATTGTTGCATCTTGGGCCTTAATGGGCCGATTGTTCATTAAATGTATACAATGTTAGGAGGATGTCCAATGTCTCATCTGACCATCGAAGAAGAACAATTATGTTGGAAAAATTGGGTTGATTGCAGAAATCCGCAGGCCGGGGACATTTTGGTCAAGAAATACATCCCGCTTGTATCGTATCATGTTCAACGCATTTCAGTAAGTCTTCCTAAAAATGTGAGCCGTGATGATATCAGGAGTTTAGGGATGATGGGGTTATTCGATGCGCTTGAGCGTTTTGATACGAATCGAGACCTGAAGTTTGACACATATGCTTCATTTAGAATTCGTGGTGCTATTTTAGATGGATTAAGAAAAGAGGATTGGCTTCCACGGAGTGCAAGAGATAAAGCCAAGAAAATAGAGTCTGCTATTGAAAAGCTAGAGCAGAAATACATGAGGAACCTTTCTCCAAATGAAATTGCAGCTGAATTGAATATACCGGAAGATGATGTATATGCTGCAATAAATGAAAACTTCTTTGCGAACGTATTATCCATGGATGAAAACCCTCAAGAACAAGACGATAAAGAAAGCACAAAATTTCATATTAAAGATGAAAAAACGGATTTACCTGAGGAACATGTGTTAAGGGAAGAACTATATGTGGAATTAGCCGAAGTCATAGAAACGCTTAATGAAAAAGAACAGTTGGTTTTACAACTTTTTTATAAAGAGGAACTAACATTAACCGAAATTGGACAAGTAATGAGCCTATCTACATCTCGGATTTCCCAGATTCACTCAAAAGCAATATATAAATTAAGAAATGCGATGCAAGATCAAAAGAATTAAACATGCTTAGGGGGAACATGGCTGCAACGGATACATACAGGTCACGAGTGCGATTTTCGACGTCGAAGAATCACGACCTTGTCGCCTTTAATCATTTGGTCATGCCCCTTCTTGAACATTTCAAAATCACAGAATTTTTTAAACCGCACTTAGTCTAATAGAATAGGTCCAGGTTTGCAAGGTATTCAAGGCATATTTTTTTAGAAAGGTGGGTGGCCATGAGTTTAAAAGCGATTGAGATGCAAGTTGCTCTCCCCAGAACCTCGGATGCAGGGGAAATTCAAGAGCAAAATCAACAAAAGAGTTTGGTCCAACAGAATCATGCTGCCCATCAAGTCAAAAAGGATTTAGAAAGAAAACAAAAGACCGTAGTAGGTGAAGAGCAAAAGCTTCCTGCTCATTTTTATGAAAAGGAAGGTAATGCAATCAAGGGGCAGACTCGAAAAAAAATAAACAGGAAAAAACAGCAGTGAAAAAAGATCCCCATCCGTATAAAGGAAATAGGATTGACTATTCCGGTTTATAGGAGGCAACATGTTAGTATTTTTTATGTTTGTGTTGTTTGTTTTGAATATATTCACCATTTTTGCCATCGTCATTTTATATCTTCGTCAAAACCGTTTAAGTAAGCTGGAAAAAGACCAAAAAGCAATCATAGGAGAAATGGAACAACTTTTGTCTGGTTATTTGATGGAGATGAAAGAAGATAACGAGACATTGGTTCAGGCATTCACCAATTCGGTAGCGATGAAATCCGGGGTTGATACAAATGAACAAGAACATGGGCCATTAAATGAAACCATGGGAGAGAAAGAAGTCAAGCAAGAACAAAACATGATGCAAGGGCATCATGAGGGAAGGCGTGTCACCTTTAAAAAGCAGGCTATCAACGCTTATAAAAAAATGCCTGAAGAACAAGAGTACAATACTTTACCAGTAATAGATGAGGACAAATTGGAGCTTTCCGCAGCAGCCATTTCCCCCTCATTCGAGGGTAATTCGACCGGTAAAGAATTTGCGGACATGTTACAGGCTTCGTTAAATGAACGATCACTAAATGAACAAGTGAAAATGTTAGCTGATCAAGGACATTCAATAAAAGAAATCGCCAAAAAGTTAAATCGCGGCCAAACGGAAATTGAACTATTACTAAAGTTTCGTATGAATAGATAAATATTTCTTGATTGTGCAGAGTCGTTATGATATATTATGAAATGGTGTTAATACACACGCCCCGTGATTCTTGCAGATGGTGCTGTTTCGACAGTTTCTGTATGAAAATGATCGGTGCGGAGGAAAAACAAAACCATTTAGGAGGAACTAAAATGTCAGTCATTTCTATGAAACAATTGCTTGAAGCTGGTGTGCATTTCGGACACCAAACACGTCGCTGGAACCCGAAAATGAAGAAATATATCTTCACTGAGCGTAACGGCATCTACATCATCGACCTTCAAAAAACAGTTAAAAAGGTTGAAGAAGCTTATAACTTCGTGAAAGAACTAGCTGCTAACGGTGGAACTGTTCTTTTCGTTGGTACTAAAAAACAAGCTCAAGAGTCTGTTAAAGAAGAAGCTATCCGTTCTGGTATGTACTATGTAAACCAACGTTGGTTAGGTGGAACTTTAACAAACTTTGAAACAATCCAAAAACGTATTACTCGTCTTAAAGATATCGAAAAAATGGAAGCAAACGGAACTTTCGAAGTACTTCCTAAAAAAGAAGTTATCCAACTTAAAAAAGAATGGGATCGCTTAGAGAAATTCTTAGGCGGTATTAAAGATATGAAGACTCTTCCAGATGCGATCTTCGTTATCGACCCTCGCAAAGAGCGTATTGCTGTTGCGGAAGCTCACAAATTACACATTCCACTTGTTGGTATCGTTGATACAAACTGTGATCCGGATGAAATCGATGTAGTTATTCCTGCGAATGACGATGCAATCCGTGCTGTTAAATTATTAACAGGTAAAATGGCAGATGCTATCTTAGAAGCTAAACAAGGCGAAGAAACAGCTACTGAAACAACAACTGCTTAATAAGTAAAAAAGGTTGCTTATTCAGTGAGAAAAAAGGTGATAAGAGGATAATGCCTTTTATCCCTTTTTTTTGCACTAAATAAGCATACATAAATCACCGTGTGAATGAAAAAGGCATGGTTGGTTTTCAGGAAAGGAAAATCATTCAGTTCAGTCAATTTGACTGACTAAGTGGGTGATTCTTCTGGAATTCTGCCAAGAATCGTTATTTTCTTTGGTGATAACAAGTATTTTCTGGCAAAAATGGGTAAAGATTGAATAAACTGCATTTAATTTGAGGAGGATATATATTATGGCAATCACTGCACAATTAGTTAAAGAATTGCGTGAAAAAACTGGTGCCGGTATGATGGACTGTAAAAAGGCACTTGTACAAACAGAAGGCGATATGGAAAAAGCAATCGATTTCCTACGTGAAAAAGGAATTGCAAAAGCAGCTAATAAAGGTGACCGTATTGCTGCTGAAGGTTTAAGTTCTATCGTTGTAGAAGGAAACCAAGCGGTTATTCTTGAAGTGAATTCAGAAACTGATTTCGTTGCTAAAAACGAAGGCTTCCAAACTCTTGTTAAAGAATTAGCAGCATTCCTTATTGCTAACAAACCTGAAAGCGTTGAAGTTGCTCTTGAACAAACAATGGAAAATGGAGCAAAAGTTGCAGATCATATCAATGCTGCAGTTGCTAAAATCGGGGAAAAATTAACTCTTCGCCGTTTTGAAGTTGTTACAAAAACAGATAACGACGCATTCGGTGCATACCTTCACATGGGTGGACGTATCAGCGTACTATCAGTACTTGAAGGTACAACTGACGAAGAGGCAGCTAAAGGCGTTTCAATGCATATCGCTGCGATTAACCCTAAATATATCTCTCGCGACCAAGTTGATGCTAGCGAATTAGACCGCGAACGCGAAGTTCTTACTCAGCAAGCGCTTAATGAAGGTAAACCTGAAAAAATCGTTGCGAAAATGGTTGAAGGACGTATCAATAAATTCTACGAAGAAATCTGTGTTAACGAACAAGCTTTCGTTAAAAACCCGGATCAAAAAGTGGGACAATTCGTTGAATCAAAAGGCGGAAAAATCCTATCATTCGTTCGTTATGAAGTAGGGGAAGGTCTTGAAAAACGTCAAGAAAACTTTGCTGAAGAAGTAATGAACCAAGTTAAAAAAGACTAATTGTCAGATAATTAATAATAGGGAACACTCTGGTGTTCCCTATTTTTTGAAATGTCATGAATTTTTGGTAGTATTGCAAGAAAGCATGATGAACGAATGAAAAGATTACATAGTTGGAGGTTCTCATGAGTAACGCTAAATATAAACGTGTCGTTTTAAAACTAAGTGGCGAAGCATTAGCCGGTGAAGAAGGATTTGGAATTAACCCTGCAGTAATTAAATCTATTGCTGAACAAGTCAAGGAAGTGGCTGAGCTTGATGTGGAAGTGGCTGTTGTTGTCGGCGGCGGAAACATTTGGCGCGGGAAAATAGGCAGTGAAATGGGCATGGATCGTGCTAATGCCGATTATATGGGTATGCTGGCTACAGTCATGAACTCATTGGCATTACAAGACAGCCTTGATCAGCTTGGAATTGAAACGCGCGTGCAAACTTCCATTGAGATGAGACAAGTCGCAGAACCATACATTAGACGCCGTGCAATCAGGCATCTAGAGAAAAAGAGAGTGGTGATTTTTGCAGCTGGTACAGGTAATCCATACTTCTCAACGGATACCACTGCCGCCCTGCGTGCTGCTGAAATTGAAGCTGATGTCATCTTGATGGCGAAGAATAATGTGGATGGCGTTTACAATGCAGATCCGGTAAAAGACAAAAATGCAGTGAAGTATGATGAACTTTCCTATCTTGATGTGATTAAAGAAGGATTGGAAGTGATGGATTCGACTGCGTCCTCACTGTGCATGGACAATGATATTCCATTGATTGTCTTCTCGATTATGGAAAAAGGTAATATTAAACGAGCCGTTCTAGGCGAAACGCTTGGAACAATTGTAAGGGGGAAATAAAAGATGCCGAAACAAGTTATTTCGAATGCGAAAACGAAAATGGAAAAAGCCATTGGAGCTTACACACGTGAATTAGCCAGCATCCGTGCCGGAAGGGCAAATGCCTCATTGCTTGATAGAATCTCGATCGATTATTATGGTTCACCAACACCTGTAAATCAGGTGGCTGGTATTTCTGTCCCTGAAGCTAGACTTTTAGTCATTCAACCTTATGATAAAACCGTATTAGGTGAGATTGAAAAAGCGATCTTGAAATCAGACTTAGGCTTAAATCCTTCTAATGATGGTTCAATCATCAGGATAGCCATTCCAGCGTTAACTGAGGAACGTAGAAAAGAGCTTGTGAAAGTTGTCAAGAAAGAAGCGGAAGAAGCAAAAATAGCTGTCCGTAACGTGCGTCGCGATGCTAATGATGATTTGAAAAAGCTTGAAAAAAATGGTGAAATCACGGAAGATGATTTACGTGGCTATGTCGATGACATTCAAAAGATGACAGATGGCAATATCACGAAAGTCGATGAGATTACCAAAGATAAAGAAAAAGAAATTTTGGAAGTATAATTTCTACTTAAAGCAATGATTAAATTAAGAGGGCCGAATCCATACTGGGTCATGTCGTGGTTCTAACATATAGGTGTGCTTAAAAGAGAAAACTGTTATAATAAGGTTTCTCCGATAATGATTACTCCTTGAGTTAGTATGTTGCATGCAAACGTTGGAGGTGGTCCTTTTTTTGCTTTTTATATGGGAATCTTAACCGGTTTTAGAATAAAAGAAGTAATGATTTCTGCCTTTCTCGCTTCTAATGAAGAAATAATTTTCATAATAATAATATGAGAACCAGTTTTTTTTTGATATTATAATATAGATTCTTTTTAAGCGGCAGAAAGCTTGATATACATAGTGCACGAAAATTTTGCCTTTGTAGAGAGATAAGTACAACCTGATGGGGGACTAACATATGTATTCACTATGGAAGCGTTTCGTTAAAAAAGATGCTTCTTCCGATGTAACAAATAGGATTCAGCATATTAAGAAGTTTGATGTTCCTCAACATATCGCCATCATTATGGATGGAAACGGCCGTTGGGCCAAAAAGCGTGCAATGCCACGTGTGGCGGGTCATCATGAAGGAATGAAAACCGTTCGTAAAATTACGAAGGTTGCCAATAATTTAGGGGTCAAAACTTTGACTGTCTATGCGTTTTCCACTGAAAACTGGAAACGTCCAAAAAGTGAAGTCGACTTTTTAATGAAGCTTCCCCAGGAATTTCTTGGGACATTTTTGCCTGAACTCATTTCTGAAAATGTAAGGGTGGAAACGATTGGCGACTTGTCACTCATTCCTTCACATACTCAAAATGCCGTGAAACGAGCGATGGAAGACACGAAGGATAATGATGGGATGATTCTGAATTTCGCCCTGAACTATGGGAGCCGTGGAGAGATTGTATCTGCAGTGAATAACATCATTCAAGATGCTAAGAATGGTATAATAAAGGAAAATGTATCTGAGGAAATGATATCCAGTTACTTAATGACCAAACATTTGTCAGATCCGGATTTACTGATTCGTACAAGTGGCGAAATCCGTTTAAGTAATTTCATGCTTTGGCAGTCGGCTTATACTGAACTGTGGTTTACTGAGGTGCTATGGCCGGACTTTAGTGAAGAGCATTTATTGCAGGCAGTTGAGGAGTATCAAAAGCGTTCACGAAGATTCGGTGGCGTTTAATGCAGAAGGCGAGGAAAATGGAATAATGAAACAACGAATTATTACGGCGGTCGTAGTTGCCGCTATCTTCATTCCACTAGTTATTTTAGGGGGCATTCCCTTTTTACTGACGGTTTATCTGTTAGGATCCATTGGTTTGTATGAACTGATGAAAATGAAAAATTTACGTGTACTCTCTTTTGAAGCGATTCTTTCACACATTTTATTGTGGGTACTTTTATTGCCTCATGAATATACTGCTTTTTTAGAGGAAATAAATTACGATAAAGTACAAGTCTTCTTAATCGGGGTTTTGCTGCTGCTGCTTTATACAGTTGTTTCAAAAAATCGTTTTACTTTTGATGACGCAGGCTTTTTAGTGATTTCAATCCTATACTTGGGAATTGGTTTTTACTATCTATTCGAAACACGTGACTCTGCAGGAATGGGTTTGATTTATATCTTGCTTACCCTATTTACGATCTGGGCAACCGATTCCGGGGCCTACTTCATAGGTAAATCACTTGGTAAAAGAAAGCTATGGCCAGAAATAAGTCCAAACAAGACGGTGGAAGGATTTATCGGCGGGTTATTCTCCGCGATGATCGTGGGTGCTTTATTTTATGCCTTCTCCAGCCTTGACTACACGTTATTACAATTATTAATGATTTCATTGATCATTGGGGTTTTCGGCCAATTGGGTGATCTCGTCCAATCGGCATACAAACGTCATTATGGGGTAAAGGATTCAGGGAAGCTTCTTCCGGGGCACGGTGGGATTTTGGACAGGCTTGATAGCGTGATATTCATTTTACCGATTTTGCATTTATTGCATGTTTTATAATATAAATATAGGCAAGCGTTATATGAATTAGGAGATGAGCAATTTGAAAAATATCAGCCTATTGGGCGCAACAGGTTCGATTGGTCAACAAACAGCGGATGTGGTAAGGTCCCATCCTGATCAATTCAAGATAGTGGCGCTTTCAGCTGGAAAGAATATAGAATTGGTAAGGACTTTTATAAAAGAGTTTGAACCGAAACTGGTTTCAGTCCAGACGGAAGAAGATTATCATGTTTTGAAAAGTGAATTCTTCAGCCGAAAAGATATCGAATTCATGTATGGCGATGAGGGATTGACTGCAGTGGCTGTGTATGATCAAGCGACGATATTGGTCAATGCTGTCATTGGAAGCGTGGGACTTTATCCGACGCTGTCTGCAATCAAGGCTAAAAAGGATATTGCCATCGCCAACAAGGAGACGTTGGTAACAGCAGGTCATTTGGTCATAAGTGAAGCTAAAAAGGCGGGAGTTAGATTACTCCCGGTTGATAGTGAGCATTCTGCTATTTTTCAAGCACTGCAGGGTGAAAAGGAAAAAAATATAGAACGTCTCATCATTACCGCTTCAGGCGGAAGCTTCCGGGATCGAAACAGGGAAGAATTGAAGGGTGTAACGGTGGACGAGGCATTGAATCATCCGAACTGGTCAATGGGAGCTAAAATTACGATTGATTCAGCTTCAATGATGAATAAGGGGTTGGAAGTGATTGAGGCCCACTGGTTATTCGATCTTCCATACGATAAAATTGATGTATTGCTACATAAGGAGAGTATCATCCATTCCATGGTTGAATTTCAAGACTCCAGCGTCATTGCCCAACTGGGGACACCGGATATGCGAGTTCCGATCCAATATGCACTTACTTATCCAGACCGGATGCCACTTACAGGGCGCAAACGTCTGAACTTAGCTGAAGCAGGAAAGCTGCATTTTAACGAAATGGATTTCTCCAGATATCCTTGTTTGCAATTTGCCTATGAAGCGGGTAAGATTGGCGGAACGATGACAACGGTGTTGAATGCCGCTAACGAAGCGGCAGTTGCTGCATTCTTATCTGGAAAGGTATCTTTCCTTGATATTGAGACGTTGATTGAAAAAGCGCTGAATCAGCATTCCGTCATAGCTCTCCCAGATTTAGAAACGATTTCTGAAGTGGATATTATGACAAGGCAGTATATAGAAACTTTAGTGAAAGATAGGTGACCGGAACATGCAGACTTTAGAAACGATTATAGCTTTCATCATCATTTTTGGCGCTCTTGTATTTTTCCATGAGCTTGGACACTTAGTGTTTGCAAAGCGTGCCGGGATTTTATGCCGGGAGTTCGCAATCGGTTTCGGACCAAAAGTATTCACGTATAAAAAGAAGGAAACCGTTTATACGATTCGATTGCTTCCTCTGGGCGGGTACGTGCGTATGGCTGGTGAAGACGCAGAAAATATCGAACTGAAGCCCGGGTATCGTGTGGGATTAATGTTTGATCATGATGAGAATGTTACAAAAATCATTTTGAACAATAAAGATAAATATCCTGATATTCGTCTTGTTGAAGTTGAAGTGATCGATCTTGATCATAAACTTATCCTAACCGGTTATGAAGAGGGTGAGGAAGATACATTAAAGACGTTTGCCATTCATAAAGAAGCGGTAATCGTTGAAAATGGTGTGGAGAATCAGATTGCTCCATTTGACCGGCAATTTGCCTCTAAATCGCTTGGGCATCGCTTCCTTACGATTGTAGCAGGACCTGCAATGAACTTTGTTTTGGCTTTTGTCATTTTTGTTTTAATCGCCTTGTTTCAAGGAGTCGTGGTGGATGAAGCGAAACTTGGTGAACTGACTGCAGATGGTTCGGCAGTAAACGCCGGGTTAAAATCGGGGGATGTCATTCAATCCATTGAAGGGACGGAAGTCTCATCTTGGGGAGATGTTCAGGAAAGTATCCAAAAGCACCCTGGGCAAGAGATCGAGTTTGTCGTTGATAGGGATGGGAAAACATTAGAAGTGCCGGTCGTTCCACAAGAAGTGGAAAGGGAAGGTAAGAAGATTGGAATTATCGGTGTGTACCCTCCTGTTGAAAAAGCACCGATTAAAGCTATTCAATACGGTTTTACAGAAACATATTTCTGGACAAAACAAATCTTCATCATCCTTGGAGATCTCGTAACGGGCGGATTTACGATAGATAGTCTATCTGGTCCTGTAGGAATATATAAATCCACTGAAGAAGTAGCGAAACAAGGTATATTCACATTGATGAAATGGGCAGGGCTTCTCAGCATTAACCTGGGAATCATGAACTTGCTGCCGCTACCGGCATTGGATGGAGGAAGACTGTTATTCTTTGTTGTCGAATTCTTAAGAGGAAAACCAATCGACCGCCAAAAAGAAGGAATGGTTCACTTCATCGGTTTTGCTTTACTGATGCTATTGATGATCGTCGTTACATGGAATGATATCCAGCGATTCTTCTTGTGAGACTTTCTTGGGTAAGAAAAAACAGGCCAGCAGATTTATCTGTTGGCTGTTTCTTATTTTAAGAATGACTAGTATTTCCTTAGTTTTTTAACTGTTTCAGGGAAATAGTTTGTTTTCTAGGGAAATCGTAAGTATAATCGATAATGAGTATAATAACAGCTTTTCTGAATTACGAAGAAAGACTTTTATGTATTGATATGATCATATCCATTCTGCGGTACGATTTTTACCGTAGTCACAGTTTAATTTAAAGGAATTATTGAAGAGGTGCAGATATGAAACAAAGTATGACGTTAATCCCTACATTAAGAGAAGTGCCTGCAGATGCTGAAATCAAAAGTCATCAGCTTTTATTGCGTGCAGGATTTATGAGACAAAATTCCAGCGGGGTTTATAGTTTTATGCCACTTGGAAAAAAGGTGCTTCAAAAGGTAGAAGCGATCGTTAGGGAAGAGATGGAGAATGCTGGAGCAGTTGAACTATTGATGCCGGCTTTACAACAAGCCGAATTCTGGCAGGAATCAGGGCGCTGGTATACCTATGGCCCAGAGTTGATGCGCCTTAAGGATCGCAACAACCGTGAATTTGCACTTGGTGCCACACATGAAGAAGTGATAACGAGCTTAGTTCGTGATGAGGTGAAATCCTACAAGCGTCTTCCTTTAACGGTATATCAAATCCAAACCAAATTCCGTGATGAACAAAGACCACGTTTTGGATTGTTGCGTGGGCGTGAATTCATCATGAAAGATGCTTATTCTTTCCATGCTAATCAAGAAAGCCTTGATGCTGTTTATAAAAGAATATATGCGGCGTATTCAAACATTTTTAGCCGTTGTGGCTTGGACTTCCGTGCCGTCATTGCCGATTCAGGGGCTATGGGCGGAAAGGATACACATGAATTCATGGTCCTATCTGAAATAGGGGAAGATACGATCGCCTATTCGGATACTTCCGATTATGCAGCTAATATTGAAATGGCTCCGGTAAGTGTTAAATATGAAAAAAGTCAAGAAGCACAAATTGCACTTGAGAAAATTCATACACCTGGTCAAAAATCGATTGAAGAAGTTGCTTCATTCTTAAATACTGATGCAGAAAAACTGATCAAATCGTTATTGTTTAAAGTGGATGAGAAGAATGTGCTTGTATTGGTACGAGGCGATCATGAAGTCAATGATATCAAGTTGAAGAATTTCTATAACGCTTCAATCGTTGAATTGGCTGATCCAAACGAGACGAAAGAAATTTTAGGATGTTCGATTGGATCCCTTGGACCAATCAATGTCACTTCTGAGGTAGAAGTGATTGCTGATGTTGCCGTCGAAGCGATGGTTAATGGAATCTGTGGTGCAAATGATGAAGATCATCATTATGTGAACGTAAATCCAGAACGCGATTTTAAAGTGGCCAATTATATTGATCTTCGTTTCATTCGGGAGGGCGACCCATCACCTGATGGAAACGGAAAAATTAAATTTGCCAAAGGGATTGAGGTAGGCCACGTGTTCAAACTTGGAACTAAATATTCCGAAGCGATGAATGCGACATTCCTTGATGAGAATGGACGGTCACAGCCTATGATCATGGGCTGCTATGGAATTGGTGTTTCCCGCACACTTGCTGCTGTAGCTGAACAATTCAACGACGATAAAGGGTTGGTGTGGCCTGCAAACTTAGCACCATACGAAGTTCATTTGATTCCAATCAATATGAAGGATGAAGCCCAGGCTGCCCTTGGTGAAGATTTGTATAATGAGCTAAAGGCCCAAGGCATGGATGTTCTGATGGATGATCGTCAAGAACGTGCAGGCGTAAAATTTGCCGACTCTGACCTGATCGGTCTTCCTGTCAGGGTAACGGTAGGTAAAAAGGCATCTGAGGGAATCGTCGAAGTGAAGATCCGTAAAACAGGTGAGGTTCTTGAAATTGAAAGAGCTGAACTATCTCAAAAGCTTCAAGAAATACTGGGATAATTTAATAATAGGGGAATTAGGCATCATTCAATTGGATGATGCCTTTCCTTTTCATGGATTTGGATACTAGAGAAACAATCGTGATATGATATAATAACCACTGATATCAAACGAAAATGCTAGTGAATAATATCTTAAGAGATAGTAGATAGGGGAGAGAGGGAATGGATCAAAATCCAAATAGCGGTAGAGAGAGATTTCAACTCTTGCTCCAGCAAATGGACTTGACTGAGGATGCCTTTGTGAATTATTTCATAGGTGCCGAAATTGATAAGCTCTCAATCGAGAGGGAGTCCAAAACATGGCATTTTGCCTTTAATATACCTGCATTAATTCCTTGCAGTGTTCATACAAGACTTGCTACTCATTTAGCAAGTACGTTTTCCCATATTGCGAAGGTCACATTCAACTTGAATGTGGCCAATCCGCAAGTGACGGAACAATTGGTAAAAGAGTATTGGAAAAACTGCATTGGCGAGCTTGAAGGCATGTCTCCGGCCCTGTTATCACTCTTGAATGAACAAGAGCCAACAGTGAATGGATATAAGCTGATCGTTAGCGCCCGAAATGATACCGAGGCCGTCCAGCTGAAACGAAAATACTCCGGGATCATTTCTAATATCTACCAAACATTCGGTTTTCCTCCGTTGACACTGGAAGCGGAAGTGAAGGAAACGGTTTCTAATCCTGATTACCAGAAGTTTTTAGAAGAGAAACAAAAGGAAGACGCAGAAAAGGGACTTGCTGCCCTGGTGGAAATGCAGAAGAAAGAATCGGAAAAAGGCGGCGACGATGTTTACGAAGGACCGGTTAAAATTGGCTATACGATTAAAGAAGATGCGGATTTCCGCCGGATCGAACAGATTATCGATGAAGAGCGCAGGATTGCGATCGAAGGCTTCGTATTTGATGCAGAAGTGCGTGAGTTACGCAGCGGCCGCAGCCTATTGACGTTTAAAGTCACCGATTATACGAGCTCGATATTGGTCAAAATGTTTTCGCGTGATAAAGAAGATGCTGCCATACTTGCCCGTGTGAAAAAAGGGATGTGGGTACGTGCCCAAGGCAGTATCCAAAATGATACATTCGTACGTGATCTGGTAATGATCGCTAATGATATAAATGAAATTTCTAAACAAGGAAGGCAGGATAAGGCTCCTGAAGGAGAAAAGCGCGTAGAACTGCATATGCATACCCCAATGAGCCAGATGGATGCAGTGACACCTACTTCAGCACTTGTTGCCCAGGCTGCCAAGTGGGGGCATAAGGCTGTTGCCATTACGGATCATGCAGGTGCCCAATCATTCCCTGAGGCTTACAGTGCAGGGAAGAAGAATGGCATCAAAATCCTTTATGGTGTCGAAGTGAACCTAGTGAATGATGGTGTGCCCATCGTTTATAATGAGGCGCATATTGCTTTGGCAGATGCCACGTATGTTGTGTTTGACGTAGAGACGACAGGACTGTCAGCCGTTTATGATACGATCATTGAATTTGCAGCAGTGAAAATTCGTGATGGGGACATCATTGATCGATTCGAGTCCTTCGCGAATCCACATCATCCATTATCCAATACGACGATAGAATTGACGGGAATAACAGATGATCTTGTAGAGAATGCTCCTGAAGTCTCTGAAGTGCTGGAAAAGTTCAAGGCTTGGGCAGGAGATGCAATCCTGGTTGCCCACAACGCAACCTTCGATATGGGCTTTTTGAATATAGGTTATAAAAACCTGGGATATTCCAAAGCATCCAACCCTGTTCTGGATACATTGGAACTTGCCCGCTTTCTTTATCCGGAATTTAAAAATCACCGGTTAAATACATTATGTAAAAAGTTCGATATCGATTTGACCCAGCATCATAGGGCCATTTATGATGCTGAAGCTACTGGTTACTTAATGCTGAAGATGCTGAAGGATGCAATGGAAAAAGACATTACCCATCATGATCAGCTTAATGACAATATGGGTAAAGGCAATGCGTACCAACGCTCCCGTCCGTCCCATTGTACGTTGATCGCGCAAACACAGGCTGGTTTAAAAAACCTTTTTAAATTAGTTTCAATATCGCATATGGATTATTTTTATCGTGTGCCCCGGTTACCCCGTTCACAACTTAAAAAGTATCGTGAAGGAATTCTGGTCGGATCGGGATGCGATAAAGGGGAAGTTTTTGAAGGGATGATGCAGAAGGGCTTTGAGGAAGTCGTCGATATCGCCGAATTTTACGACTATCTTGAAATCCATCCGAAGGAAGTGTATCAGCATTTGATTGAGCTTGAATATGTCCGGGATGATAAATCGTTAGAAACGATCATCTCAAATATCGTCAAGCTTGGTGAAAAATTGGATAAGCCTGTCGTTGCCACTGGGAATGTACATTATTTGGACCCTAATGATAAAATTTACCGTAAAATCCTTGTGAACTCACAAGGTGGAGCAAACCCGCTTAATCGTCATAAGCTTCCTGATGTACATTTCCGGACTACTGATGAAATGCTACGGGAATTCTCCTTCCTTGGTTCTGAGAAAGCCAAAGAGGTCGTGGTAACCAACACGAATAAAGTAGCGGATATGATTGAAGAAATCAAGCCAATTAAAGATGAGTTATATACACCTAAAATTGAAGGTGCAGAAGAAGAGATGCGTGAGATGAGTTATGGCATGGCGAGGAAGATTTATGGAGAGAACCTGCCGGAAATCGTGGAAGCTCGTCTTGAGAAAGAATTGAAAAGCATCATTGGTCATGGTTTTGCTGTTATTTATTTAATCTCTCACAAACTAGTTAAAAAATCTTTGAATGATGGGTATCTTGTTGGCTCAAGGGGATCTGTTGGATCATCCTTTGTTGCCACGATGACTGAAATTACAGAGGTAAACCCTCTTCCGCCGCATTATGTATGTCCGAAGTGCAAGAAATCGGAATTCTTCAATGACGGTTCGGTAGGTTCCGGGTTTGACCTGCCTGATAAAGACTGTCCCGATTGTGGAATTGCTTATACAAAGGACGGCCATGATATCCCGTTTGAAACCTTCCTTGGCTTTAAAGGGGATAAGGTTCCCGATATCGACTTGAACTTCTCCGGTGAATACCAGCCGAAAGCACATAACTACACGAAGGTCTTATTCGGGGAAGAATATGTATACCGTGCGGGAACGATTGGTACAGTCGCTGAAAAAACGGCATATGGGTATGTAAAAGGATACTCCGCTGATAATAACATCCACATGCGCGGGGCTGAGACTGATCGCCTTGTTGCCGGTTGTACTGGGGTGAAAAGGACAACAGGACAGCATCCAGGCGGAATCATCGTTGTTCCGGATTATATGGATATTTATGATTTCACACCTATTCAGTTCCCTGCTGATGACAGGAACTCCGAGTGGAAAACGACTCATTTTGATTTCCATTCCATTCATGATAATATTTTGAAATTAGATATACTTGGTCACGATGATCCGACTGTAATCCGGATGCTTCAAGATTTGAGTGGCATCGATCCAAAGACAGTTCCTACAGATGATCCAGTAGTAATGAAAATATTCAGCAGTACTGAATCATTAGGAGTGACTGAAGAGCAGATCATGTGTAAAACGGGTACACTCGGCATTCCCGAGTTTGGAACGCGTTTCGTTAGGCAAATGCTTGAAGATACGAAACCTACAACATTTTCCGAGCTTGTCCAGATCTCGGGATTATCACATGGTACGGATGTATGGTTGAGCAATGCACAGGAATTGATTCACAATCGCATTTGTACATTAAGTGAGGTTATCGGCTGCCGGGATGATATTATGGTCTATCTGATTTATCAAGGACTCGATCCTTCCCTGGCGTTTAAAATTATGGAATCTGTACGTAAAGGGAAAGGGCTTTCTGAGGAATTTGAAGAGGAAATGCGGAAAAATGAGGTACCGGAATGGTATATCGATTCATGTAAGAAGATTAAATACATGTTTCCTAAAGCCCATGCTGCAGCTTACGTATTAATGGCTGTCCGGATTGCCTATTTTAAAGTGCATCTGCCTTTATTGTATTATGCAGCCTATTTCACAGTACGTGCCGATGATTTCGAAATCGACGCCATGACACGGGGTTCGCAAGCGATCAAATCAAAAATGGAAGAAATCATGGTAAAAGGATTGGATGCATCCACTAAGGAAAAGAATACTTTGACAGTTCTTGAACTGGCTTTGGAAATGTGTGAACGAGGATTTGCATTTGCTAAAGTGGATTTGTACAAATCCAGTGCTGACCAATTCCTTATTGAAGGAAACACTTTGATTCCGCCTTTCAATTCGATACCTGGTCTTGGAACGAATGCCGCCATCAATATCGTCAACGCACGCAAGAATGGCGAATTCCTTTCGAAAGAAGACCTCCAACAACGAGGGAAAGTTTCGAAGACCATTCTTGAATACCTTGATAAACAAGGGTGTCTGGAGTCATTGCCTGAACAAAATCAGTTATCATTATTTTAAAGTGGATACGGATGTCAAAAAGGAAGAAACAGACATGGTATTTGCATAAATATCTTGATTATGGTATATTTTTATTGGAAATACTAAGAGGAACCAATGGCAAGAGTGGGGAAACCCACTCTTTCGTGTTGTATTGACCATTTAATTTTGAATCCGAAACCAAGCGCATACAACGCACGTATGGAGGAAACAAATGAGTAAAAAGGTAACGGAAGTTGTAGAGGAATTAGCATTACCAATTCTTGAGGAATTGCAGCTTGAATTAGTCGAAGTGGAGTATGTGAAGGAAGGTAAAAGCTGGTTCCTTCGAGTTTACATTGATAAAGAAACAGGCGTAGATATTGAAGATTGCGGAAATGTGAGTGAAAAACTCAGTGAAAAGCTTGATGAGGTTGATCCGATTCCACAAAATTATTTTCTCGAAGTTTCATCACCCGGAGCTGAAAGGCCTCTGAAAAAAGAGAAGGATTTCCTTAATGCTATCGGTAAAAATGTTTACATAAAAACATACGAGCCCATTTTAGATGAAAAAGAATTCGAAGGAATCCTAATCAGTTTCGATGGTAAAGAAGTGACAATCGAAGTCAGAATCAAGACAAGAAAGAAAACGATCGTCATACCATTCGAAAAGGTAGCCAAAGCAAGATTGGCGATTACCTTCTCTTAAGTCAAGCAAATCATTAATTAAATATCCGTAAGGGGGATCACCATGGGCAATGAGTTATTGGATGCTCTCTATATTTTAGAAAACGAAAAAGGAATTTCCAGGGAAGTTTTGATCGACGCGATTGAAGCTGCACTTATTTCGGCATACCGCCGTAACTTTAACCAAGCACAAAATGTACGTATCGACTTGAATCTTGGTAAAGGAACTATGCGTGTATTTGCGAGAAAAGACGTTGTTGACGAGGTATTCGATTCACGTTTGGAAATTTCTGTTGAAGAAGCAAGAGCAATTGATCCCAACTATCAGTTAGATGACGTTGTCGAAATGGAAGTTACGCCTAAGGATTTCGGCCGTATTGCTGCTCAAACTGCAAAACAAGTCGTTACCCAAAGGGTGCGTGAAGCAGAACGAGGCATCATTTATGCCGAATTCATTGATCGCGAAGAGGATATCATGACTGGAATCGTTCAACGCCAGGATTCTCGCTTCATATATGTAAGCTTAGGTAAAATTGAAGCTTTGCTGCCCGTGAATGAGCAAATGCCGAATGAACAGTATAAACCTCATGATCGCATTAAAGTTTTCATCACGAAAGTTGAAAAGACGTCGAAGGGCCCGCAAATTTTTGTATCCCGATCACATCCTGGACTTTTAAAACGTTTATTCGAAATCGAAGTGCCTGAAATTTTTGATGGAACGGTTGAAATCAAGTCAGTTGCCCGCGAAGCAGGTGACCGTTCAAAAATCTCCGTTCACTCCGATAACGAAGAAGTCGATCCTGTCGGTTCCTGTGTAGGTCAAAAAGGACAACGTGTTCAGGCCATCGTCAATGAATTAAAAGGGGAAAAAATCGATATCGTTAAATGGTCTGAGAATCCGGTCATTTTCGTTGCGAATGCTTTAAGCCCTTCAAAAGTCCTTGAAGTTATCGTAAAAGAAGAAGAAAAAGCGACGACTGTTATCGTCCCTGATTATCAACTATCACTAGCAATTGGTAAGCGGGGGCAAAATGCCCGCTTAGCTGCCAAACTTACTGGCTGGAAAATTGATATCAAGAGTGAAACGGAAGCCCGCGAAGCTGGTATTTATCCAGTGGAAGAACAGGAATTCCTTTTAAGCAGAGATAGTTATGTTAATGAAGAGGAAAATGAATTCGAAGAGGATAACGAGTAATCCAGAGGTGAAAAAAGATGAATAGCCGAAAAAAAATCCCGATGCGTAAATGTGTAGCCACAGGCGAAATGAAGCCGAAGAAAGAACTCATTCGCATCGTTCGATCTAAAGAAGGGGAAGTCAGCCTAGATCCGACCGGAAAGAAATCGGGAAGGGGAGCTTATTTAACTCTTGATCGGGATATTATCGAGCTGGCCAAAAAGAAAAACGTGCTGGCTAATCACCTTAGTACCCAAATCGATTCTTCCCTTTATGAACAATTGCTTGAATTAGTGAATAAGGAGAAAAACTAACACCATGACCCAACAACAACAATGGATGTCTCTATTAGGTTTGGCCAATCGAGCACGCAAGCTAATTTCGGGTGAAGAATTAGTGGTTAAAGAGATTAGAAGCGGTAATGCCAAAGTTGTTATTTTATCCGCGGACGCTTCAAAAAACACTGAAAAAAAAATATCTGATAAGTGCGCATTTTATCAGGTTCCTTTAAAAAGAGTCGAAAGCAGGTCAATGCTCGGCCATGCGATAGGCAAGGATGCTAGAGTCGCCGTCGCAGTTCTGGATGAAGGTTTTGCACAAAAACTCCGAACGCTGCTCGATTAAATTTTACGGGGGTGAATGTATGACAAAATTGCGTGTATATGAATATGCAAAACAAAAGAACGTTTCAAGCAAGGATGTAATAAATAAACTTAAAGAAATGAATATAGAGGTAACAAATCATATGACAGCATTAGACGATTCAACTGTAAATAAATTAAACGATTCAATTAAACCTAAAAACGAAGATAAAAGTCAAGCTGCTGAACCAAAAGCTAACGCTACGGTTGCAAAATACGAAGCAGAAGCAGATGAGAAGAGTACGGTCAATAAAGAAAAGCTTAAGAAAAAACCACCAGTTAAACCTGTAGGTACAAAAAAACCGACTGGGCAGTTTAACCGCGGTCGCAATAATAAGAATAAAAATAATAAACAAAGACAACAAGCGCCAGCGGCTCCTGTTACAAAACGTAAAGAAAGAGAACTACCAGAGAAAATTACGTTTTATGAGTCTTTGACTGTTATGGAGCTTGGTAAAAAACTTCACCGTGAACCGTCTGAAATTATTAAAAAGCTCTTTATGCTTGGTGTGATGGCTACAATTAACCAAACTTTGGATAAAGATGCTATTGAATTGATTTGTACGGAATATGGTGTATTGGCTGAAGAAGAGATTCGTGTTGACCTTACTGACCTTGAGTCACTAGTCACTGAAGATGCTTCAGAAGATTTGATTGAGCGTCCGGCCGTAGTAACAATCATGGGCCACGTTGACCATGGTAAAACAACGTTGCTTGATTCTATTCGCCATACGAAAGTAACAGAAGGCGAAGCTGGCGGAATCACTCAGCATATCGGTGCCTACCAAGTTAAAGTTAACGACAAAAAAATCACTTTCCTTGATACACCAGGACATGCTGCGTTTACAACGATGCGTGCTCGTGGAGCTCAGGTTACGGATATCACAATCCTGGTCGTAGCAGCGGATGATGGTGTAATGCCTCAAACGGTTGAAGCGATTAACCATGCTAAAGCAGCAGAAGTTCCAATTATCGTCGCTGTTAATAAGATGGATAAAGAAGCAGCTAATCCAGACCGCGTCATGCAAGAATTGACAGAGCATGGTTTAGTTTCTGAAGCATGGGGCGGGGATACAATTTTCGTACCAATCTCAGCTAAACAAGGTGAGGGTATCGATAGCTTGCTTGAAATGATTCTGCTTGTTAGTGAAGTGGAGGAGTATAAAGCGAATCCGTCTCGTAAAGCAAATGGAACGGTTATCGAAGCTCGTTTGGATAAAGGACGCGGTTCCGTTGCGACATTGCTTGTTCAAAACGGAACGTTGAAAGTTGGAGATCCGATTGTTATCGGTAATACTTTCGGGCGTGTTCGTGCATTGGTTAATGATCTTGGTCGTCGTGTTAAGGATGCTGGTCCGTCAACACCGGTTGAAATCACTGGATTGAATGAAGTACCACAGGCTGGCGATCGTTTCATCGTCTTTGAAGATGAGAAAACGGCACGTCAAGTTGGTGAAGTTCGTGCACAGAGACAACTTGCTTCACAACGTAATGAAAAATCCCGTGTAACGCTTGATACATTGTTCGAGCAAATGAAAGAAGGGGAAATAAAAGAATTGAACATCATTCTAAAAGCTGATGTTCAAGGTTCTGCGGAAGCAGTTGCCGCTTCCCTGAATAAAATAGAAGTGGAAGGCGCTAAAGTGAAAATCATTCACACTGGCGTCGGGGCTATTACAGAGTCTGACATCATCCTTGCTACGGCTTCCAATGCTATCGTCATCGGATTTAATGTCCGTCCTGATGTGAATGCGAAGCGTGCAGCTGAATCAGAAAATGTTGATGTCCGTCTTCACCGCATCATCTACAAAGCGATTGAAGAGATCGAGTCGGCTATGAAAGGGATGCTGGACCCTGAATTCGAAGAAAAAATTATCGGTCAGGCTGAAGTTCGTACGACTTTCAAAGTATCTAAAGTCGGCACGATTGCCGGTTCATATGTTACTGAAGGAAAACTTACACGTGATAGCGGAATTCGCTTAATTCGTGAAGGTGTCGTCATTTACGAAGGTGAAATCGATGCATTGAAACGGTTTAAGGATGACGTTAAAGAAGTGGCAACCAACTATGAGTGCGGTATTACCATTAAAAATTACAACGACCTTAAAGAAGGCGATGTAATCGAAGCATATGTAATGGAAGAGATTGAACGTAAATGATCGTTGGCTCTGTCCAATGTGAATGCATTATCCATGATACCCATTCTTTGAAAGAAAAACGGGCCGTGTTGCAGCGTGTCATGACACGCCTTAAACAAAAGTTCAATATTTCGGTAGCCGAAACTGATTTTCAGGATTTATGGCAACGAACAAAGATTACTATCGTAACCGTAACTTCCTCAAGGAAGGCTACTGAGAGGGAACTTCAAAATGCCCTGAAATTTCTAGATTCTTTTCCTGAACTAGAGAGAACAATAACAGATATAGACTGGCTTTAGGCTATCGAGGTGATATTATGAGCCTTCGTTCAAATCGTGTTGGCGAACAAATGAAAAAAGAGCTGAGTGAAATTATTGGCCGGAAAATTAAAGATCCAAGAATTGGATTCGTAACAGTAACGGATGTCGAGGTTACAGGCGACCTTCAACAGGCAACAGTTTTTATTTCCGTTTTGGGTGACCAGGAACAACGGGAGAAAACCTTGCAAGGCCTAGCAAAGGCCAAAGGATTCATGCGATCTGAAATTGGGCAAAGAATTCGCCTGCGCAAAACCCCTGAATTGTTTTTTGAATTTGATGAATCGGTCGATTATGGTAATCGTATTGAGTCGTTGATTTCCCAAATCAATTCAGAGGAAAAACCGGCTGAAAAAGACGAAGAATAAGCAAGCAAAAGGAGGCCGACTCAATAAGTGCTTTGCACTTCTTGAAGTCGGTCTCTTTTTTTTGAATATGGAATATGTAAAAAAGCAATAAACACCTATTAAAATTGGATTATTTTCTTTGTGTTTCCCGTTTGAGGTGTTTTTTCTTTTAAATGATGAGGTGATAAAAGTGAATGGTATTCTACCATTAATGAAACCAAAGGGATTGACATCCCATGATTGTGTTTTTAAGTTAAGAAAGATTTTAAAAACAAAAAAGGTTGGGCATACAGGTACTTTAGATCCTGATGTCACAGGGGTATTACCGATTTGTATCGGAAGGGCAACGAAAATAGCTGAATATTTGACAGAAGCTGGTAAATCGTATGAAGGGGAAGTGACCCTCGGTTTTTCAACGGTAACCGAAGACGCAAGCGGTGAAAAAGTAGAAGAGAAAAAGGTTGCCGAAGTGATTCAGCGTGAACGGATACTAGAAGTGTTGGAATCATTGACAGGGAAAATTGATCAGACGCCGCCGATGTTTTCAGCCGTTAAGGTAAACGGCAAGAAGTTATATGAATATGCTCGTGCAGGAATCGAAGTGGAGAGGCCGACTAGAGAGGTCACCATCTACGAAATTACCCTTCTGGATGATCGTTCTGAATTCGTGGGAGAAACCATTTCTTTTCGTTTTCGTGTCAAGTGCAGTAAAGGAACGTATATTCGAACGCTTGCAGTCATGATGGGGGAAAAACTGGGCTATCCTGCACATATGTCAGATTTAATCCGGATTGAATCGGCTGGTTTTAAGCTAGAGGACTGTTTGACATTCGATGAGGTGGAAGCATTCATGGAAACCGGAAGAACGGATGATTTTCTGTTGCCTTTGGAGCGGGGATTATTTCATTTGCCCAAATTTAAGATTAGTGATAAAGTAGCAAAGAAAGTACTTAACGGTGCGGTATTGGAACAAACAGAGGATGTTGTTGTTGAAAAAGGGAAGCCTTTTGTGATGGTTGACCCATCTGATAAGGCCATTGCCATTTATCAAATACATCCGACAAAAGAGGGGCTAATTAAACCTGTAAAAGTATTGGCACAAGAATTATAGACCGTTTTGCCGTCGGAAAGAGGAGATTGAAAGGTGAAAGTGATCGCAATAGAGCATCCTCATCAATTTAATTCGGATGATTTTCCTGAGCTTGTAATGGCGCTTGGATTTTTTGATGGTATTCATAAAGGACATCAAATCGTTATTCAAACTGCCAAGAAAAAAGCCAAGGAAATGAATCTTAAGTCAGCAGTCATGACATTTGATCCGCATCCTTCTGCAGTATTAGGGAGGAAAACGGAGAATATCCGTTATATTACACCACTTGAAGATAAGGTGGATATCATAGAATCGATGGAGATAGATTATTTATTCATCGTCCATTTCAGCGAGGAATTTGCTTCGGTATTGCCGGAACGCTTCGTTGACGAATACATTGCCGGGCTGAATGTCCGACACGTAGTTGCAGGCTTTGATTATTCATACGGTCGCTATGGTCAAGGGTCGATGGAAGATTTGCCTGTTTATGCACAAGGAAGGTTTTCGCAGACGGTCGTTGCAAAACAAACCCTTGAGGATGAAAAGGTTAGCTCGACAAGAATCAGGGAGACTCTCGGAAATGGTGACTTTTCCGACTTTCATCATTTGGCTGGCCGACGCTATTTAACGAAAGGTCATGTCATTCACGGTGAAAAACGGGGCAGGAAGTTAGGATTCCCCACTGCTAATATTGAAGTGAGCAACGATTATATCTTCCCTGCTGCCGGCGTATATGCTGTCAGGATTAAAATCAGCGGTAAATGGTATAATGGAGTTTGCAATGTCGGTTACAAACCTACGTTCCACGAAGAAAAGCCTAAATATCCTACTGTGGAGGTTCATGTCCTGGAGTTCTCGGGAGATATTTATGGCAACCAGGTTTCTGTTGAATGGCATATAAGACTGCGAAGTGAGCAGAAATTTTCCGGACTTGAAGCATTGGTCGCTCAGATAGAAAAGGATAAACAAGATACGATAGAATATTTTTCAAAGCTTGAAGCTAAAAAAGGTTAGTTAGAGACAAGACTTGCAATTTTAATGAAATACATGTATTCTATTATATGTATGGAAATAACCATTGCTTGGCTAGTCGAGACTCCGACGCTGGCTCGGTAATCGGTGATTTTACAGAATTTTAGGAGGAATAATAACATGGCTATTACACAAGTACGCAAAAACGAACTTATCACTGAGTTCAGAACTCACGATACTGACACTGGGTCTCCAGAGGTTCAAATCGCAGTATTAACAGAAGAAATCAACAACTTGAACGGACACTTACGCACACATAAAAAAGACCACCATTCACGTCGCGGTCTTCTTAAAATGGTAGGTAAACGTCGTAATCTTTTAACTTACCTACGTAACAAAGACGTTACTCGTTACCGTACACTAATTAACAAATTAGGTCTACGTAGATAATTTTTTCAGGAAGGCGGGAAATTTCCCGCTTTTTTGATGTTAATCAAATGATTAGGACGTGTTCTATTTTAAGGCTGAGCCTTCGTCCTTGGGACTCGGCAGGAGCCGGGTCCTTTTCCGTTTATAAATGATCAGGATATACATAATCAAATGAATGAAATTTTTATTCATTTTACTGTTAATGCTTGTTTTTTTCGTGCATAATAGGAATAGTTTGGTTTTAACTCGAGTTCAGTTACTTTCACATAAATGATTTAATCCAATACAGGTTTAGGTAAACTAAGCCTCTAAGTGAAGATTCAGAGAGGGGTTTAATAAATGGGACAGGAAAAACATACGTATTCATTTGACTGGGCCGGCCGTAATGTAACGGTAGAAATAGGGCAATTGGCCAAACAAGCGAACGGAGCAGTTTTAGTCCGTTATGGAGAAACTGCTGTGTTAAGTACAGCAACAACTTCGAAGGAACCTAGAAATGTCGACTTTTTCCCTTTAACAGTCAACTACGAAGAAAGACTTTATGCAGTCGGTAAAATTCCAGGCGGCTTCATCAAGCGTGAAGGCCGGCCGAGTGAAAGAGCAATTCTTGCAAGCCGGTTAATAGATCGTCCAATCCGCCCGTTATTCGCTGATGGCTTCAGGAACGATGTTCAGATCATCAGCATGGTCATGAGTGTCGATCAAGATTGCTCCACAGAAATGGCAGCGATGCTTGGTTCATCTCTTGCACTTTCAGTTTCCGATATTCCGTTCGAAGGTCCAATTGCTGGAGTTGTAGTAGGAAGAATCAATAATGAATTCATAATTAACCCTACTGTTGACCAACTTGCAAAAAGTGACATCAATTTGACGGTTGCAGGTACTAAAGATGCGATCAACATGGTTGAAGCAGGAGCAAATGAAGTACCAGAAGAAACTATGCTTGAAGCAATCATGTTCGGACATGACGAAATCAAGAAGGTCATTGCATTCCAAGAAAAAATCGTTGCTGAAATCGGCAAGGCTAAAATGCAGATCGCATTATATCAAGTGGATGCAGAACTAGAAGCAGAAGTGAAAGGCCTTTGTGAAGCAGACTTGAACAAAGCAGTACAAGTTCAGGAAAAACATGCTCGTGAAGACGCGATTAAAGAAGTAAAAGATCGTGTGTTGGCTCATTATGAAGAAGAAACTGATGAAGCTAAATTAAAACAAATCAAAGAAATTCTGAATATATTGGTTAAATCCGAAGTCCGCCGTTTAATTACGGAAGAAAAAGTGCGTCCAGATGGACGTAATCCTGACGAAATCAGACCATTATCATCAGAAGTTACCATTCTGCCTCGTACTCATGGATCTGGATTGTTCACACGCGGACAAACCCAAGCGCTATCCATTTGTACATTAGGTGCACTAGGTGATGTACAGATTTTGGACGGGCTTGGAACCGAGGAGTCAAAACGCTTCATGCACCACTATAACTTCCCACATTTCAGTGTTGGTGAAACTGGTCCTATCCGTGGGGCAGGCCGTCGTGAAATTGGTCATGGTGCACTTGGTGAAAGAGCATTGGAACCGGTCATTCCAAATGATAAAGATTTCCCTTATACAATTAGACTTGTTTCTGAAGTACTTGAATCAAACGGGTCAACATCACAAGCAAGCATCTGTGCAAGCACTCTGGCAATGATGGATGCTGGTGTACCATTGAAAGCTCCAGTTGCAGGAATTGCAATGGGTCTTGTTAAAACAGGTGAGCACTATACAATCTTAACTGATATTCAAGGTATGGAAGATCATCTAGGGGACATGGACTTTAAAGTCGCTGGTACCTCAAAAGGTGTTACTGCCCTGCAAATGGATATAAAGATTGCGGGTCTTTCAAGAGAAATCCTTGAAGAAGCTTTACTTCAAGCCAAACATGGCCGGATGCATATTTTGGAATCAATGATATCAACAATCAATCAACCGCGTGAGCAGTTATCCAAATATGCTCCAAAAATCGTTACAATGTCTATAAATCCGGATAAAATCCGTGATGTCATTGGACCGAGCGGAAAACATATCAATAAAATCATTGAAGAAACTGGCGTGAAAATCGACATCGAACAAGATGGTACGGTATTCATATCATCTACAGATGAACCAATGATTCAAAAAGCGAAGAAAATCATCGAAGATATCGTACGTGAAGTCGTCGTGGGCGAACTATACTTAGGTAAAGTTAAACGTATTGAAAAGTTCGGTGCCTTCGTTGAAATCTTCAATGGTAAAGACGGTTTGGTACATATTTCTGAACTGGCTGAAGAAAGAGTCGGAAAAGTGGAAGATGTCGTTTCACTTGGCGATGAGTTATTAGTAAAAGTTACTGAGATTGATAAGCAAGGAAGGGTAAACCTTTCACGCAAAGCGGTCCTAAAAGAGCAAAAAGAGGCAGCTAATCCTTCTCAATCGTAATAGAAATGAAAATACGGCATGCGATTCCTTGTGAATCTGCATGCTTTTTTTATTTGAAAGTAATGGGGCGATATAAAGGGGAAACAGTATTAAAAGCATGTCATGTTCTACCTTGTCCGTTTTCTTCATACATTTTGGTATGAAGGGGGCGTAAAAAATGAATAATAAATGGAAGCAGATAGTTGCGATAAGTGCCATTGCAGGTATATCATGGTTATTAGTGCAAAATCCATATACACAAATTTATTTGACCCAATTAACAGATCATTCAGTTGCTTCAATGAAGCAAGAAGATGACCTTCTTTTACAAATAAAAGACTCATCAAAAAAATATGAGATTGCACCACAGGATGCACGAATAGATTCGGTTTGGAAAACCGTTCCTGCGTATAATGGCCTTAAGGTAAAAATTGACGATTCGTATAAAGTCATGAAGAAGGAGGGCGTATTCGATAAGGATAAGCTGGTATTTCAGCAGGTTCCTGCAAAGATACATATAGAGGATCTTGATCCGGCTCCGATTTACCGGGCCCATCCCGAAAAGCCGGTGGTTTCATTTTTAATCAATGTGGCTTGGGGAAATGAATACTTACAAGATATGTTGGCTGTTTTAAAAAAGAATAATGTCAAGGCTACTTTTTTTCTTGAGGGTAATTGGACGAAAAAGAATCCGGATTTGGCCAAGATGATTATGGCTGGCGGGCATGAAATTGGAAATCACTCTTATTCGCATCCAAATATGCAAAACATATCCTCACAGGCTACACGTGAGGAAATTCGAAAAACGAACGAAGTCATTGAAGCGGTGACAGGTGTGAAAATGAAATGGTTTGCACCCCCAAGTGGCAGCTACCGGGACGAAACGGTGAAAATTGCGGATTCTTTCGGTTTGGAAACCGTTATGTGGAGTGTGGATACGATCGACTGGCAAAAACCAAGCCCTGAGGTCCTTCAACAGCGCGTGCTCTCCAAGGTTCACCCAGGAGCATTCATTTTAATGCATCCTACGGAATCCACCGCAAAATCATTGGAAACATTAATTGTTGAAATAAAAAAGAAAGACTTGGATGTTGTTACCGTTTCAGAGGCAGTAGACGAAGAGCGATTGAATCCATGATGTTTTGGTTACGATAGCAGCATAGAATGATTGGGAGGAATGTTAGTTGATTAAGAAATACACGTGTCAAAATGGAGTAAGAATTGTATTGGAAAATATTCCAACAGTACGTTCAGCAGCAATTGGAGTATGGATCAAAACAGGTTCCCGAAATGAAACACCTGAGTTGAATGGAGTTTCACATTTCCTGGAGCATATGTTGTTCAAAGGGACCACTACGAGAAATGCGCGTGAAATTGCCGAGTCGTTCGATAGTATTGGCGGACAAGTGAATGCATTCACTTCAAAAGAGTATACATGCTATTATGCAAAAGTAATGGATAACCATGCTAGCTATGCGCTTGAAATCCTTTCTGATATGTTCTTCCATTCAACATTTGATGAAGAGGAACTGAAAAAAGAAAAAAATGTAGTCTACGAAGAAATCAAAATGTACGAAGACACACCGGATGATATTGTCCATGACCTCTTAAGTAAGGCGGTCTATGAAAATCATCCTCTTGCCTATCCTATATTGGGTACGGAAAACACACTTGAAACATTCAATAGTGATACTTTAAAGAAATACGTCCATGATATGTATACACCTGATAAAGTAGTGGTATCCATTGCTGGGAATGTGGATGAAAAGTTGATTCAAGAAGTCGAAAACTACTTTGGTTCGTATGAAGGCGGGAAAGAACGTCTAGAATTGCTCAAGCCATCTTTCCATGAAAATAGGATCACTCGTAAAAAAGAAACAGAGCAAGCCCACTTATGCCTTGGTTACAAAGGGTTGGAAATCGGCAATGACAAAACATACAGCTTGATTACCTTGAATAATATTCTTGGAGGAAGCATGAGTAGCCGCCTATTCCAGGACGTCAGGGAACAACGCGGCCTTGCCTATTCCGTTTACTCCTATCATTCCAGCTACCAAGATAGCGGTTTGGTGACAGTCTATGGGGGGACAGGCACAAATCAACTTGATAGCCTGTATGATACCATTCAGGGAACGCTGGATACATTAAAAAGGGATGGTATAACGGAAAAGGAGTTGCGCAATAGTAAAGAGCAACTTAAAGGAAGCTTGATGCTCAGTCTTGAAAGCACGAATAGCCGCATGAGCCGAAACGGAAAAAATGAGCTAATGCTGGGTGAGCACCGTTCCCTTGATGATATCATCATCAAAATTGACGAGGTGACGGAGAATACCGTGAATGAACTGGCAAACCAAATCTTCACGGAACATTCCTTGTCATTAGTGAGTCCGCTGGAAAACTGGGACAAATAAAAAGAATAAGTCTGTACCTTCCTTTTATTAATGGGAGGTCAGGCTTTTTTTTATATAAAAATCCTTGGAATAGAAGGCTTCAAAGTTATGGACAATATTTGGATAAATGCCTTCTAAGTTTATCTTTTTCGGATATAGATTGAATAGAAGGTGAAAAAGGGGGAGCTATAATTGAGATTGAGTGAACTGAGCGGGAAGGAAATAGTCGATGTGAACAGGGCGGAAAGATTAGGAATCCTCGGTCAGACGGATTTGGAAATAGATGAAACCGGACAAATTACCACGTTGATCATCCCTTCGGTCAAATGGTTCGGCCTCTTAAGGAATGGCAGTGAAATACGGGTGCCGTGGGAACATATAAAAAAAATCGGAACGGACATGGTCATCATTGATTTTCAGGAAGGGCTTTCACATGAGAATGGAGAGCATATGGACGGATAAAGACAGCAGAAAGTAAACATATGTTAAAAAAACGCCTCAGCTGGCAATAGCTAAGGCGTTTTTTCTTTTCTTATCACCGTTTTTTAAGTGAAAACATAAGATGCAGGGTAACTAGAGAATGCAGCAAATTGCTTCTTGAGGAAATGTATCATGAGGCGAGCAATGTTTAGGATCTTTTATATAAAGAAGGTGACGGTTTTAATGCTCACAGGCATGCAAATCGCTGTAATTGGTGGAGATGCGCGTCAGCTTGAAGTTGTCCGTAAACTGACGGAGCTCGATGCGAAGCTATTATTAGTAGGTTTTGAACAGCTCGACCATGCTTTTACCGGAGCGGTTAAGGAGAAAATGGAAGATATAAATTTCAAGGAAATTGATTCAGTTATTCTACCTGTCCGGGGCACAGATTCAGATGGAAAAGTGGAAACGATCTTTTCCAGCGAAGATGTTGTCTTGACTGAAGAAATGATAAAAAACACCCCGGCACATTGCGTTTTTTATGCAGGAATCAGCAATGATTACCTCAATGGAATATTTAAGAAAGCGGATCGCAAACTCGTTCTATTGTTCGAACGTGATGATGTGGCTATTTATAATTCTATACCTACTGTAGAGGGCGCGATCATGATGGCCATTCAACATACGGATTTCACTATCCATGGATCAAATGTGGCCGTTCTAGGACTTGGAAGGGTTGGTATGAGTGTAGCCCGGTCATTCCAGGCTCTTGGAGCAAAGGTTAAGGTGGGGGCAAGAAAAAGTGAAGATATTGCGAGGATCAGTGAAATGGCTCTAGCCCCTTTTCATTTAAATGATCTTGCTGCAGAAATGAAAAATGTTGATATATGTATCAATACGATTCCTTTTCCGATAATTACCGCAAAAGTCATTGCGAATATGCCCGTTCATACATTAATTATCGACCTTGCTTCAAAACCGGGGGGAACGGATTTTCGTTACGCTGAAAAAAGGGGAATTAAAGCGCTGTTGGCACCGAGCTTACCGGGTATAGTTGCCCCGAAAACAGCTGGTCAGATATTAGCGAACGCACTGGGACTATTGATTCAAGGTGAGTTCACGAAAAGGAAGGGGAAAAAACTATGAGTCTTCAAGGGAAACGTATCGGTTTCGGATTAACAGGGTCACATTGCACATATGATGAAGTGTTTCCTGAAATAGAAAAACTTGTAAATGAAGGGGCAGAAGTCATTCCAATCGTAACATCGACCGTACAGAACACGGAAACCCGTTTTGGGAAGGGCGAGGATTGGGTTGAAAGGATAGAAAAATTGACGGGGAATCACGTCGTTGATACAATCGTCAAAGCAGAACCATTAGGACCTAAATTGCCGCTTGATTGTATGGTGATTGCCCCTTTAACGGGCAACTCCATGAGTAAAATGGCAAATGCTCTTACCGATTCGCCTGTACTTATGGCTGCAAAAGCGACGATGAGAAATCACCGTCCGGTTGTGGTCGCAATATCAACCAACGATGCACTTGGGTTAAATGGTGTCAATCTAATGAGGCTGATGGCAGCAAAAGATATTTATTTTGTTCCGTATGGCCAGGATAATCCAGTAGGGAAACCGAGTTCCATGGTTGCCAGAATGAGCATGATAAGGGATACGATCATTGCGGCTCTGGAGAGGGAACAAATTCAACCGGTAATCGTAGAAAGGTTCAAGGATGATTTAAACTGATCAAGTGTTCTGACACGCTCCCGCTTTCTGATTACTGACATATTATGCATGAATTTGTAGGTTGAAGTTATAAAAAACCACTCCACTACCAGAATATTTTGTTTAAGTGCGACCCTTTGGAATGTTAATATGATAAAATAAATGATATTCTGAACAAGTAGAAGTAAATCCAACAAATAACTAATTTTAAGAGATAGAAAAGGAGTATGGACAAATGACTGAGACACAGGGATTGCATATTGCAGTTGTGGGAGCAACTGGAGCAGTAGGACAACAAATGATTTCAACACTCGAACAACGGGACTTACCGATAAAGAAAATAATCTTTTTATCATCGGCTCGTTCCGCAGGAAGCAAACTTACATTTAAGGCCGAAGAAATCGAAGTGCAGGAAGCAAAACCTGAAAGCTTTGAAGGCATCGATATCGCTTTATTCAGTGCTGGAGGAAACGTGTCTAAGGAATTGGCTCCAGAAGCAGTGAAACGCGGCGCGATAGTCGTGGATAATACGAGCGCATTCCGCATGGATGAAAATGTGCCGCTGGTTGTGCCTGAAGTAAATGAAGAAGATTTGAAACAGCATAATGGGATCATTGCCAACCCGAATTGTTCAACTATCCAAATGGTAGTGGCATTAGAACCTATCCGCCAGACTTACGGCTTATCCAAAATTGTTGTTTCTACTTATCAGGCTGTTTCAGGTGCAGGAGTCGCAGCGATAAATGAATTAAAAGAACAAGCTCGCGACTTGCTTGATGAAAAAGAAATAACTCCAAAAATTTTACCGGTAAAAGGGGACGAAAAGCATTATCAAATCGCATTTAACGTCATTCCCCAAATCGATAAATTCCAAGATAATGGGTTCACATTTGAAGAGATGAAAATGATTAATGAAACAAAGAAAATCATGCATATGGATGACCTACCGGTAGCAGCTACATGCGTAAGGCTTCCTGTTGTTACAGGTCATTCAGAATCCGTTTATATTGAAGTTGAAAAAGAAGGCGTAGCGGCTTCTCAAATTAAAGATTTGATGAGAACGGCACCTGGAATAGTGTTAGAAGATGAACCGGAACAACAACTTTACCCAACACCTGCATCGTCCGTCGGCAAGAATGATGTATTTGTCGGTCGGATTCGCAAAGATTTGGATGAGGATAAAGGCTTCCATTTATGGGTGGTTTCCGATAATCTATTAAAAGGAGCAGCTTGGAATTCTGTTCAAATTGCGGAAAGCCTTTTAAAATTAGGTTTGGTGACCGTTAAGTAATAATTACAATAGAAAATTAAATTCTAACAGGATAGAGAGTTTTTGTCAGCTTCCCGAATCGGGAAGCTGGCTTATATTTGGGGTGCATATTATGAAAATTATCGTCCAGAAATTCGGTGGGACATCCGTTCGTGATGAGAAAAGCCGTACATTTGCGAAAGGCCATATTGAAAAGGCGATCAACGAAGGCTATAAAGTGGTGGTAGTCGTTTCAGCTATGGGAAGAAAAGGAGATCCCTATGCAACGGATACCTTGCTTTCACTAATAAATGGGGCAAAAACCAGCCTTTCAAAGCGAGAACAGGATTTACTTATGTCAGTAGGAGAAACAATTTCTTCTGTTGTATTTACGAACATGCTGTTAGAAAACGGTATAGGAGCCGTTGCATATACTGGAGCACAAGCGGGATTCTTGACTAATACCGACTATTCAAGTGCGAAAATTGTAGAAATGAAATGTGACCGTCTCATGAAAGAACTGGAATTGAAGGATGTAGTCGTTGTGTCAGGATTCCAGGGAGCGGCTAAAAATGGGGACATCACGACCATCGGCCGGGGAGGTAGCGATACTTCAGCGGCAGCATTAGGGGCGGCATTGCAAGCTGAAAGGGTCGACATTTTTACGGATGTGGAAGGTATCATGACTGCAGATCCACGTATTGCGGAGCAAGCACGTCCATTATCCATCGTTTCATATACGGAAGTTTGCAACATGGCATATCAAGGGGCGAAAGTCATTCATCCACGAGCTGTTGAAATTGCCATGCAGGCCAAAGTTCCGATTCGGATTAGGTCAACATATAGCGAAGGTTTGGGAACACTAGTTACAGGTGTGAACAAAGGCAGCCAGGGCAGTGACATTCGTGAAAGGCTCGTAACCGGGATTGCCCATGTTCCAAAAATCACACAAATCAAGGTGCGCGCAAAAAAAGATCAATACAATTTACAGGCAGAAGTTTTCAAAGCAATGGCCAATGCCTCCATTTCAGTGGACTTTATAAATATTTATCCGAGTGGCGTAGTTTATACCGTTTCGGAAGAGATGACAGAACTGGCCCTTTCCATTTTGGCCGAGCTTGGTCATGAACCGGTCATTGAACGAAATTGTGCCAAAGTTTCCGTTGTAGGTGCAGGCATCAACGGAGTGCCAGGCGTTGCAGCGAAGATTGTCACAGCGCTTTCAGAGAAGGAAATTGCCATTCTCCAGTCAGCGGACAGCCATACGACTATTTGGGTCCTCGTAAAAGAGGAAGATTTAATTGAAGCTGTTAATTCACTTCACTATGCGTTTCAATTGCATGAAAATGAAGTCCAATAATCATAAGGTTTTATTAATTAAAGAGGTGTTAAAAGATGATATTTGGTAGAGTATCAACCGCAATGGTCACTCCTTTCGATAGCAAGGGAAATGTTGATTTTCAAAAAACGACAACATTGGTCAATTATTTATTATCGAATGGAACGGATTCACTTGTGATTTCGGGTACGACAGGGGAATCTCCAACTTTATCTTCGGAGGAGAAAATTGCCTTATTGCGTCATGTTTCGAAGGTTGTTCATAAACGAGTGCCCATCATCATGGGTACAGGAAGCTATAATACGTATGCTTCCATTGAATTGACAAAAAAAGCAGAACAAAACGGTGCAGATGCGATCATGCTGGTGGCCCCGTATTATAGTAAAACGAATCAAGAGGGGTTATACCAACATTTCAAAGCGATTGCAGCTAGCACGACTCTGCCTGTAATGATTTATAATATCCCTGGGCGTGCTTCGGTCAATATTGAACCGGAAACGATCATCCGTCTTTCAAAAATTCCTAATATCGTAGCCGTGAAGGAAGCGAGCGGTGATTTAAACGCGATGACTCAAATCATTGCCGGAACGGATGATGAATTTGCATTATACAGTGGGGACGACGCTTTAACACTCCCTGTTTTAGCGATAGGCGGTGTGGGGGTAGTTTCAGTTGCTTCCCATATTGCTGGTAATGAGTTACAGAAAATAGTGGAAGCCTTCATCAGTGGGAACTTGAAAGAGGCAGCCCGGCTGCATCAGGAACTTTTACCGCTTATAAAGGGTTTGTTTGCAGCGCCAAGCCCTGCACCTGTGAAAACAGCGCTTCAGTTATTTGGAATTGACGTTGGATCGGTGAGACTTCCAATCGTGCCATTGACGGAGCAGGAGCGCCTTGCATTAACTAAGGTATTAAAAAAATAAAAAGTCACGGAACAAGCTGATCGTTGAAGATTGGCTTGTTTTTACATAAAGATGTATTTGAAAGTGGGTTCATATCCAGTTTGGGGTTTGGGTTAAAACAATGAGATTTTCATAAGTCTTAACAGCGAAAATCGGATAAAAACACGTGAAATAAAAGGGATGAATGTCTCATACATAAGTGAAATGAATTTAAAAAGAAATTAAGTGAAAAAACCCCTCTGAAATTGGTAAGTGTTGTCATGTTTTTTGAATATCGGTTATAATGAAATCATTGGGAAATTATGAACGGGATTTTTTAAGGAGGATATTCGATTGGGTAAAGATAAAAATAATGGCATAAAAGTCATTTCTCTTGGAGGACAAGGGGAACTTGGTAAAAATATGTACGTCGTTGAGGTGAACGAAGACATTTATCTTCTTGATGCAGGTTTGATGCTGCCAGGAGAAGAAATGCTTGGAATCGATGCGGTTATCCCTGATATTTCTTATTTAATGGATAATAAAGAACGTGTACAGGGGATATTCATTTCCCATGGTCATGAAGACCATATGGGAGCGCTCGCTTATGTTTTGAAATACTTACCAGTTCCTGTTTATGGAACGAAGCTTACACTTGCTTTAATCAAAACGAAATTAAAGGAAGATGGCTTTAATGGACGGGCAACATTTACGGAGATCGATTCAGATTCTCTTTTAAGTTTCCCACAAGCAGCCGTGTCTTTTTTCCGGACTAACCATAGTATTCCCGATTCTGTCGGAGTCGTGATCCATACCCGTGATGGTGCGATCGTATACACAGGGGATTTCAAATTCGACCAAGCGGCAACCGATTTATATAAGCCGGAAATCGGTAAAATGGCTAGTATCGGTGAAGAAGGTGTCCTATGTTTGCTATCGGATAGCACGGGTGCTGAGAGGCCAGGTTATACGACATCAGAAGCCGTTGTTGCCAGGGATATTACAGAAGCATTCCATGCTGCCTCGGGAAGGATCATCGTTGCGTGCTTCGCATCAAACATCAACCGGATCCAACATGTCTTCAATGCGGCAGCAGCAAGTCGCAGGAAAGTGGCAGTTGTAGGAAAAAGTCTTCAACGTGTTTATGAAACAGCCCTGAACCTTGGGTATTTAAAGGTCGAGGATGAGCTAATAATCCCAATTAATGAAATTAGCCAGTATGACGACCGTGAAATCGTCGTATTATCGACAGGTCACCAAGGGGAGCCCATTGCGGCGCTTCAAAAAATGGCGAAACAGACGCATAAACAGGTAACGATAAAAAAAGGTGATACCGTTTTGATCAGTGCATCACCCCTGCAGGGCGGCGAACTAATTTTATCAAAAACGGTCGATTTGCTTTACAGGGTAGGTGCTGAAGTAGTATCTGCCAACAAATATAAAGTGCACGTAACGGGGCATGGCAGCCAAGAAGAATTGAAAATGATGATCAATCTGATGAACCCTAAATTCTTTATCCCGGTACATGGAGAATACCGCCATTTATATGCCCATCAAAAAGTTGGGGTCGCAGCGGGTATAAAGAAGGAAAATATCGTAATTGCCGAAAAAGGTGATGTCATCGAACTAAAAGGCGATAAAATGAGCCTATCCGGCAAAGTTTCTGCAGGAAATATCTTGATAGATGGCAGTGGTGTTGGCGATGTGGGCAATATCGTTCTCCGTGATCGTCGCTTGTTGTCTCAGGATGGCATTTTGATTGTCGTCGTCACTCTGAACCGTCAGGATAAAAGTATTGCTGCAGGACCTGAAATCATTTCCCGTGGATTCGTTTATGTTCGTGAATCAGAAAAAATGATCGCCGAAGCAACTGAAATAGTAAGTGAAATCGTAAAGAAAAATGGATCACGCCAACCTTTCGATTGGTCTACGCTGAAGCAGGAAATGCGTGATGCCTTAAACCAATTCTTCTATGAAAAAACGAAACGCCGTCCGATGATTTTACCAATCATCATGGAATATTAAGTAAAAACCCCTGATAAGCATTATCAGGGGTTTTTTTCTCTCTGTGTCAAACCACTTATATCTTTAAGAATGAAGTCCAAGACTCGTGACATAATAAAGCTATAGGATTTAAGTGAAAGGGGTTGGCATAGTGGATAATGCACCATTACCAAATGAAAATGAAGGCAGGCAGGAAGGTAAGAATTCTACTTTAATCGAAAAGATCCAGCAGCTGGGGTCTACAAATGTCCCGCAACTATCTCAGGACTCAAAAATCCATTGTTTGACGATCATTGGACAAATTGAAGGACATATGCAGCTGCCACCTCAAAATAAAACGACCAAATATGAACATGTTATTCCACAAATTGTGGCAATTGAGCAAAATCCCAATATTGAGGGGCTACTGGTCATTTTAAATACAGTGGGAGGAGATGTTGAAGCAGGACTAGCCATTGCAGAGATGCTGGCTTCCCTATCAAAGCCTACAGTGTCGATTGTACTAGGGGGCGGACATTCGATAGGTGTGCCTATTGCGGTTTCGTGTGACCATTCCTTTATAGCTGAAACGGCGACGATGACGATTCATCCCATTCGTTTGACAGGTCTGGTTATTGGGGTGCCTCAAACCTTTGAATACCTCGATAAAATGCAGGAAAGAGTCATTAAATTTGTTACACGACACTCCAATGTCACGGAAGAAAGTTTTAAGGATTTAATGTTTGCTAAAGGAAATCTAACCCGTGATATTGGCACGAATGTAATCGGGTCGGAGGCAGTTGAAATCGGTATGATCGATGATGTTGGAGGAGTGGGTCAAGCCATGAGAAAACTAAATAGCTTCATGGAAGAAAGAAGGCCAAAAATAGCAAGCGAAGAGGAGGGGCTTCTTCAATGACGCTCTATACGATCGTTCCTGATGAAATTATTTTCCCTCATCACCACGAGAAGACGGCGAACTTGATAGAAATGATCTATAATGGTGTACATGTCATGGTAGAGCATGATGGGGGACGTACGTTTCGCATAGATCGAATAGTGAGCACGGATCCTGAAGATTATATGAATGTTCACATTCAGCCAGGGGCTGTCATCAATATGTTCGAACAGATGAATAGCAGGTAGTAACGACTAACTAAGGAAAATTATGATATACTGGAGTGAAAATCAGCAGCCGCTTGGCTGCTTTATTCATTATGTGGGCAAATTGTCCTTCTATTATAGAAATGGTATATATATCAAGGACAAGGTCATTTTTATTTGGTATAATCAAGGAGCGAACGTTTGTTTTGTGAAGGGAAATCACGATGTAATGTTGAATAGGAATGTTAGAATAGTTTCATGAAGAATCAGGTGATATTATGGCAAAGAAGAAATACAGAAAAAAGAAAAGTACAGAGAAATTAAAAATAACGCTTAAATATGAATTGATTGGCTTGACCTTGATAGGGTTGGCTATCATTGCCATTGCCAAGCTTGGAGCAGTGGGAAACGGGTCGGTCCTTTTAATCCGCTTCTTTATGGGGGAATGGTATATCCTCTTTTTGTTGGGTGCGATTGCTGCCGGTTTCTATTTGATGATTAAGAGAGAGGTCCCATACCTGTTAAAACGGCAGTTGATCGGTACATACTTCCTTGTTGCGAGCATGCTCTTGCTAAGTCATGTAACACTGTTTAATATGCTTGCAGATGGAGGTCCGTTCACGAAGCCGAGCGTCATTTCGAATACGTGGGAATTATTCTGGATGGAAGTGACAGGCAAGGCCAGCACGAAGGATCTTGGAGGCGGAATGATTGGAGCGATATTATTTGCTGCTTCTTACTTTTTATTCGACGAAGCTGGTTCGAAAATCGTTTCAGTCCTTTTTATCATTGTAGGGGCCGTGCTATTGACAGGGAAAACATTAGGTGAAACCCTAGGAAAGTTTTTCATGGGTCTTGGAGGTTTTTTCAAAACTCAATGGTCAGCGTTCAGAGATGATGTGAAAACGTGGAATGAAGACAAAAAAGAAAAGAAAAAAAGTCCCGTGAAAAAGAAAAAACGAGAAAAAGATCCGGTTGAAGAAACGGATCAGACCCTTCATCAAGAAGAGGAAACACAGCAAATGGCAACGGAACGGATCATTTCTAGTTTTGCTGATAAAGCCTATAGCGATGAAGCGGAAATAATTCCGGTTGCAGCAGAACCTGCAGCTGTAAGTACAGAGGACCAGGATGATGCCGTACCGCCTATGAATTTTACGGAAGTGGAAAATAAAGAATATCTATTACCGCCGCTCTCTTTATTATTGCAGCCCCAAAAAACGGACCAAAGCGGTGAGTATCAATTAATTCATGAAAATGCGGCAAAACTTGAACGCACCTTCCATAGCTTTGGAGTGAAAGCGAGGGTCACGCAAGTTCATTTAGGCCCTGCCGTAACGAAATATGAAGTGCATCCGGATGTAGGGGTGAAGGTAAGTAAAATTGTCAGCCTATCCGATGACTTAGCCTTAGCGCTTGCCGCGAAGGATATTCGTATCGAAGCTCCGATTCCTGGTAAATCAGCTATTGGCATAGAGGTACCTAACTCCGAAGTGGCGATGGTGTCATTAAGGGAAGTTTTAGAAGCGAAAGAAGTTGACAAGCCTGACGCAAAACTACAAATAGGTTTAGGGCGAAATATTTCTGGTGAAGCGGTTAAGGCGGAGCTCAATAAAATGCCCCATTTACTAGTGGCTGGAGCAACAGGAAGTGGGAAATCCGTTTGTATCAATGGCATTATCACGAGTATCTTGATGCGGGCAAAACCGCATGAAGTGAAAATGATGATGATCGACCCAAAGATGGTGGAGCTAAATGTCTATAATGGAATTCCGCATTTACTCGCACCTGTCGTGACGAATCCAAAGAAAGCTGCACAGGCTTTGCAAAAAGTGGTCAGTGAAATGGAACGCCGATACGAACTATTTTCTCATACAGGTACGCGTAATATTGAAGGATACAACGATTATATCAACCGGTATAATATTGAAGAAGATGCCAAACAACCACTTTTACCTTATATCGTAGTCATTGTCGATGAGCTGGCTGATTTGATGATGGTCGCCTCAAATGATGTAGAGGATGCCATCACACGTCTTGCACAAATGGCGCGGGCTGCAGGCATCCATTTGATAATAGCCACTCAGCGGCCTTCTGTCGATGTCATAACAGGGGTCATTAAAGCGAACATCCCATCTCGAATTGCTTTTAGTGTCTCATCAATGACCGATTCGAGAACGATTCTGGATATGGGCGGAGCCGAAAAACTGTTGGGTCGGGGTGACATGCTTTTCTTGCCTGCTGGAGCTTCAAAACCGGTCCGGGTCCAAGGGGCCTTTTTATCAGACAATGAAGTTGAGGAAGTTGTCACATATGTAATTTCACAGCAAAAAGCACAATATAACGAAGAGATGATACCGGATGAAATTGCAGAAACTTCAAATGGTGAAGTCGAAGATAGTTTATACGGTGATGCGGTATCCTTGATTTTAGAAATGCAGACGGCATCAGTTTCCATGCTGCAGCGTCGTTTCCGAATCGGTTATACGCGGGCGGCAAGACTTATTGATGAAATGGAAGCAAGGGGAATTGTCGGTCCATATGAAGGCAGTAAGCCACGAAATGTATTGGTGGCTAAAGATGAACAAGACGAAGCGCATTTATCATAGGTAAAAAAAAACCGGGCCATGGCCCGGTTTTTAATTATTCATCGCTTCGTCAAAATGTTTAAGGCAAAAGTCGGTAATCATCGCTTTTTCATCTTCCTCTAAATCGAATTCGAGCGCACCTTCATTCCCTTTTTCAAATATATCATATTTAATCAGTTTGCCTATTTGTTCTTCAACTACAAATAGTACCCGGATATATAAACCATTTTCTGAAAAGAGCTCATCCTCTTCCGGCACTTCAATATCCAAGAACAACTCGTAACGCTCCCCGGTTAAAATACCAAATGGATCATTCAATTTTTCAATACTGTATTCTGTAATGTTTAACATCATGTGTACATCCCTTCAAAGAAGATAATCCTATTATACAGGAAATCGGTATATTGAACAGAAAGCTGGCCGCAATCCGTTTGCATTTTTTTTGATTTTTATCTGATTTAGGAGAATAATCGTACAATTAATCAAGCCTTGTCTAGATTGAAAGACATAGATGAGGGTAATTTCTCCTAAATTCTTTTTAAGTAAATAGTAAAACACTATTTATTTATATCAAAAAAAATGTTATAT